>NZ_JBNNVU010000013.1:0-102551 GCF_050280705.1 Pseudomonas sp. NPDC089530
CGGTTGAGCTTGGGAAAGATCGCCTCGATCAGTTCGGCCTGGCTGTCGGCGATACCCTGGGCGCAGCGGTAGACCTCACCGATGCGGTCGTCGCGCTTCAAAGGCATCCTCAACGGTGACTACGACCACCTGCCAGAACAAGCGTTCTACATGGTCGGCGGCATCGAAGAAGCGATCGAGAAAGCCAAGAAACTGTAATCCCGGCGCCCGGCAACGGGCGCTAATTTAGGTTGAGGCAAGCAAATGGCTATGACAGTCCATTGCGATATCGTCAGCGCGGAAGGAGAAATCTTCTCCGGTCTGGTCGAGATGGTGATCGCACACGGCGAGCTTGGGGATCTTGGTATCGCCCTGGGCCACGCTCCGCTGATCACTAACCTGAAACCAGGTCCGATCCGCTTGATCAAGCAGGGCGGGGAAGCCGAGGTGTTCTACATCTCCGGTGGTTTCCTCGAGGTTCAGCCGAACATGGTCAAGGTTCTTGCCGACACCGTGCAACGTGCTGCCGACCTGGATGAAGCCTCCGCTCTGGAAGCCGTCAAGGCTGCCGAGAAGGCCTTGCATGAAAAAGGCTCGGAGTTCGATTACGGCGCCGCTGCCGCACGTCTGGCCGAAGCCGCAGCCCAGCTGCGCACCGTCCAGCAGGTCCGCAAGAAATTCGGCGGCTAAGCCGTGGGATTTCTGCGTGATTGATTAAAAAGGGTAGCCTCGGCTACCCTTTTTCCTTTTTGCAATTCACCCCTTGGTCGCACCGCTGACCCTCCCAGATTGGTAGCCAGTCATGTCTCTTGAAATCGTTATCCTCGCTGCCGGTCAAGGCACTCGCATGCGTTCGTCGTTGCCGAAGGTTCTGCATCCGGTGGCGGGCAACTCCATGCTTGGCCATGTTATCCACAGCGCCCGGCAACTCGATCCACAGCGCATTCATGTCGTTATCGGCCATGGCGCCGATGCGGTTCGCGAGCGCCTGGCGGCGGATGACCTGAATTTCGTACTGCAGGACAAGCAACTGGGGACTGGTCATGCCGTGGCCCAGGCCGTGCCTTTCATTACCGCCGACACCGTGCTGATCCTGTACGGCGACGTGCCGCTGATCGAAGTGGAGACCCTGCAACGCCTGCTCAAGCAGGCAGGGCCTGCGCAACTGGGGCTGCTCACCGTCGAACTGGCCGACCCGACCGGTTACGGCCGTATCGTGCGTGACGCCGCCGGCAAGGTGGCTGCCATCGTCGAGCAGAAGGACGCCAACGAAGCCCAGCGCGCGATTACCGAAGGCAACACCGGTATTCTCGCGGTCCCGGCCAAGCGCCTGGGCGACTGGATGGGCCGGCTGTCGAACAACAACGCCCAGGGCGAGTACTACCTGACTGATGTGATCGCCATGGCGGTGAGCGACGGCCTGCTGGTAGCCACCGAACAACCCCACGATGCGATGGAAGTGCAGGGCGCCAACGATCGCAAGCAACTGGCCGAACTGGAGCGTCATTACCAACTGCGCGCGGCGCGTCGCCTGATGGCCCAGGGCGTGACCCTGCGCGATCCGGCACGGTTCGACGTGCGTGGCGAGGTCAGTGTCGGCCGTGACGTGCTGATCGACATCAACGTGATTCTCGAAGGCCGGGTGGTCATCGAGGACGACGTGGTGATCGGTCCGAACTGCGTGATCAAGGACAGCACCCTGCGCAAGGGCGTGGTGATCAAGGCCAACAGCCACATCGAAGGCGCGGTACTGGGCGAGGGCAGCGATGCTGGCCCGTTCGCCCGCCTGCGCCAGGGCACCGTGCTCGAAGCCCGTGCCCATGTGGGTAACTTTGTCGAGTTGAAGAACGCTCACCTGGGCGAGGGCGCCAAGGCCGGTCACCTGACCTACCTGGGCGACGCGGACATCGGTGCGCGGACCAACATCGGCGCCGGCACCATCACCTGCAACTACGACGGTGCCAACAAGCACCGGACAGTGCTGGGCGAAGATGTCTTCATCGGCTCCAACAACTCCCTGGTGGCGCCTGTGGATATCCAGGACGGCGCGACCACCGCGGCGGGTTCCACCATCAACCAGACTGTGGAAAAAGCTCAACTGGCTGTGGCCCGTGCTCGGCAGAAGAACATCGACGGCTGGAAACGTCCGGTGAAAATCAAGAAGAGCTGAGTTATCCACAGTACGGTGCTCTTTGAGAGTGCTGTTGTGGGCAAGTTGGATCGCCGCCGGTTGATCCGGCTTGCCTGCGCTGTTTGGTCAGATTTTTCTTACTCTGGCTTGACGAAGATTCGCCATTAGGTTTTGATTGCTTCCGTTATCTTTCGAATCGAAACTTAAGTGCTCATGTCGAAACGCAACACCCCCCAACGCCGTCACAACATTCTTGCTTTGCTCAACGAGTTGGGCGAGGTGAGTGTGGACGAGCTGGCCAAACGTTTCGAAACCTCGGAAGTTACGATTCGTAAGGACCTCGCGGCCCTGGAGAGCAACGGCCTGTTGCTGCGACGCTACGGCGGCGCGATCACCATGCCGCAGGAACTGGTCAGCGATATCGGCCATCCGGTGTCCCGCTACAAACAAGCCATCGCCCGCGCGGCGGTGGCGCGGATTCGCGAACACGCCCGCATTATCATCGACAGCGGCAGCACCACCGCGGCCATGATTCCCGAACTCGGCCAGCAGCCGGGCCTGGTGGTCATGACCAATTCGCTGCACGTGGCCAACGCCCTGAGCGAACTGGAGCACGAACCGGTGCTGCTGATGACCGGCGGCACCTGGGACCCGCATTCCGAGTCGTTCCAGGGCCAGGTCGCCGAGCAGGTACTGCGCTCCTACGACTTCGACCAACTGTTCATCGGCGCCGACGGCATCGACCTGGTACGCGGGACCACCACCTTCAACGAGTTGCTCGGCTTGAGCCGGGTCATGGCCGAGGTGGCGCGGGAAGTCGTGGTGATGGTCGAGGCCGACAAGATCGGCCGCAAGATTCCCAACCTGGAGCTGCCCTGGAACAGTATCCATACCCTTATTACCGATGATCGCCTGCCTGCAGAGGCCCGCGACCAGATCCAAGCCCGCGGCATCACGCTGATTTGCGCGGCAATCATCTAGGAGAGAAACCATGTGCGGAATTGTTGGCGCCGTTGCTGAACGGAATATCACCCCCATCCTGCTCGAAGGCCTCAAGCGTCTTGAATACCGCGGCTACGACAGCGCTGGCGTGGCGGTCTTCACCAACGGCGGCCAGCTCGAGCGCATGCGCCGTCCGGGTAAGGTCAGCGAGCTGGAGCAGGCCCTGGTCGGTGAGCCGCTGGTGGGCCGCCTGGGGATCGCCCACACCCGTTGGGCCACTCACGGCGCGCCGTGCGAGCGCAATGCCCACCCACATTTCTCCGGTGATCTGGCGGTGGTGCACAACGGCATCATCGAGAACCATGAAGTCCTGCGCGAGCAGCTCAAGGGCCAGGGTTATGTGTTCACCTCGGACACCGACACCGAAGTCATCGCCCACCTGCTGAACCACAAGCTCAAGGACCTGGGCGACCTGACCGTGGCCCTGAAAGCCACCGTCAAAGAGCTGCATGGCGCCTATGGCCTGGCCGTGATCAGCACCAGCCAGCCGGACCGCCTGGTCGCGGCCCGCAGCGGCAGCCCGCTGGTGATCGGCCTGGGCCTGGGGGAGAACTTCCTGGCCTCCGACCAACTGGCCCTGCGCCAGGTAACCGACCGTTTCATGTACCTGGAAGAAGGCGATATCGCCGAGATTCGCCGCGACAGCGTGCAGATCTGGGATGTCGACGGTAAGGCCGTGGAGCGGGAAACCGTGCAGTACCGCGACGGTGCCGAAGCTGCCGAGAAGGGCGAGTTCCGCCACTTCATGCTCAAGGAAATCCACGAGCAGCCAGCCGTGGTGCAGCGTACCCTCGAAGGCCGTCTGAGCCCGAACCAGGTACTGGTCCAGGCCTTCGGTCCGCAGGCCGCCGAGCTGTTCGCCAAGGTGCGCAATGTGCAGATCGTTGCCTGCGGTACCAGCTACCACGCCGGTATGGTCGCCCGTTACTGGCTGGAAGAACTGGCCGGGATTCCGTGCCAGGTCGAAGTGGCCAGCGAGTTCCGCTATCGCAAGGTGGTGGTGCAGCCGGACACCCTGTTCGTGACCATTTCCCAGTCCGGCGAAACCGCCGACACCCTGGCCGCCCTGCGTAATGCCAAGGAGCTGGGCTTCCTCGCCAGCCTGGCGATCTGCAATGTCGGCATCAGCTCGCTGGTGCGCGAATCCGACCTGACCCTGCTGACCCAGGCCGGTCGCGAGATCGGCGTGGCCTCCACCAAGGCGTTCACCACCCAGCTGGTCGGCCTGCTGCTGCTGACTCTGGCCCTGGGCCAGGTTCGCGGCACCCTGGGCGCCGGCGTCGAAGCCACCCTGGTGGAAGAACTGCGGCGTTTGCCGGCGCGCCTGGGCGAAGCCCTGGCAATGGACGGCACGGTGGAGAAGGTCGCCGAGCTGTTCACCGAGAAGCACCACACTCTGTTCCTCGGGCGTGGCGCACAGTTCCCGGTGGCGATGGAAGGGGCGCTCAAGCTCAAGGAAATCTCCTACATCCACGCCGAAGCCTACCCGGCCGGCGAGCTCAAGCATGGTCCGTTGGCCCTTGTGGATAACGACATGCCAGTGGTCACCGTGGCGCCGAACAACGAGCTGCTGGAGAAGCTCAAATCCAACCTGCAGGAAGTCCGCGCCCGTGGCGGCGAGTTGATCGTGTTCGCCGATGAGAAGGCCGGCATGAGCAACGGCGAAGGCACGCATGTTATCCACATGCCGCATATCCACGACATCCTGTCGCCGATCCTCTACACCATCCCGCTGCAGCTGCTGTCGTACTACGTGGCGGTGCTCAAGGGCACTGACGTCGACCAGCCGCGCAACCTGGCCAAGTCGGTGACGGTGGAGTGAGTTATCCACAACCTGGCTATGCAGGTGTATCCGACGCCTGATTTGCCGGGTCTTGATGGGCTATGCCTGCGCTGGCCCCCAATCGCGTTTCCGTGCTGCTGGCATGGGGGGATTCGAAGGGGATGCCAGCGCCGGTTCGAAGGGTTGCCGTCGCTCTGGCGGCAAGCCCGACGTTCGGGGCGTGGGTTGAGCGACCAGCCTGGCCGCTCGATTCAAGCTGGCGTTACCAGAGAATAAAGGCCGATGCCGTCGTCTGATTCAGGTTGATGTTGCCGACCTCCAGCACTTCATATTCGGCGCGGATACCGATGTTGCGAAACACATCCAGTTCAACACCGGCACCGTAGGTCAGATCCACTCCCGTATCGTCATCGCTGGCATTACCGTCAGCGTCCCAGGCATGCGCGCCGACACTACCGAAAATCCGTACCCGCTCCCCCAGCGGAAAGCCGAGATGGGCACTGGCCTGAACGGATTTACCATCGAAATCAAGATTCTTGTCCTCGAATTGGCCTAGATCCACGAAGGCGCCCTCGAAGGCCAGATAACCGTTGAGGCGATAGCCTGCAAAAACCTTATAGCTGGAGTCTTCATCGCTCAGGTGGGATTTGTCGGTCTCGATGCTGCTTACACCAGCTCCAAGATACAAACCCTTGTCATCGGCGAGTGCCTGAAAAGACAGCAACGAAAGCAGTGAAACGAAGCCAAGGTTTCGAAATAGCATGGGCGGTGGAGTCCTTTTACTGGTTGTCGATTGTGAAGTGCTTATTGAGAACTTGAGCGGTCGCGAAGACGGGGGGAAGTTGCTGCTAGTTATTAGTAGCAGTCAATCAACCAGGCTAACGCCACACCGCATAAATAGGCGGCAAGGCAAAACAAGACTTTCTGTTTGAGCGACAGTGCATTCAATCGATAGCGCATGCTTATCCCCTTGAGTTGGAAATAATCGATGTTGGCAATTCAGGAGGGCGGATGAAAATTATTGATTGTTATTTCTTGAGCCTGGCGCTTATCGAAGGTACTGCGTATGGCGCTAAGCGGTTTTTTCAGGCGTCGATGCCAATGACTCCGGTATAAGCGCCAATGCCGCTGAAAAGACGTATCTATCGCTCGATGGCAAATCCAGGTCTTGAAGTTTGCATGGCGCGACTTTCGCACCAAAGATCGCGGTTTTCTGACGCGTTGGCGCGATGGCCGTGGCATCGAAGGCGCAGTAATCATCGATCGGATAGTCCGTGCAAATCTTATAACTGGACTTTGCGTCGCTCAGCGTCTCGTTGCCGCTTTCAATAGGCGTCAGGTCGGCGCTGTAAAGTTCCTTGTCTTTGGCCAGGGCCTTGAGAGCAAGCACTACCCCAAAGGATAGGGTTGCGAGATTTTTTAGCAGCATTGATATGCACTCCTTATCAAGGATTGTTCAGGCAGAACACGGAATCAGCCGCATCAATGATCAAAGTACGATGAGCGAAAGGTCGAGAATCTCATCGGTAGTGTTTTGCGGCGGGGAAGGAGGGAGAGAATCGATCGCCCCTTCATCGTCATGGCGTTCATTCTCGGAGTAAATTCTAAGTTGCGACAATTTCAGTTTCTGATTCGGAGTCAGTTCTATTTGATAGAGTTCGATCTCCGTACTGCCGGTGGAATATTCATCGTGCGCCAGCGAATAAATGGGCATTGCAGCCAGGGATAGCGCTGCCAGGATCCTGGTTATCATCGATTTGACGACTCGCAAAAAATGTATGTTTTCACCTGGCATCCAGGAGAGTTCTCTGAATGCGCGACTTATGCCGAGTGACGACAGGCACGGCTCCGAGCGCCATGATGGGGAGATCCTGGCGGGGAAGGGACGTCTGATTCAAATCAGTGATTATTATTTTTCTGTCTGAATCGGCGTTAGGGAACAAGGGGCATCGAGCCCTGTGTCCGGCACACACTCATGTGCCGGCCTGGGGATGGTTTAGTGACTCATGCAGCGCAAGCGGCCAAGTTCGTGCACATAAACGCACATGGTGTTTTTATCGGAGGTAGGGATCAGTTCGTAATTCAGAACAGCGCCTTCTTGCAGAACGTATTGGCGTCGGAAAAAAAGATCGGGTGTCTTTTCAATGGCAAACAGCTCGCTGTCCTGGCTGAGTTTGACGTTGCTGACTTTTATCTGAACGTGATGATTGCTTTCCCGGATGACATCCGCCGATATGGTCGCGTTACGAATCTTTCCGTTCAGGCTCTCCAGCGTGGTTTGTGTAAGCCGGCCGTGTCCGATGGTCAGATACTCTTCCGTATTGAGTTGATTCGAATCTTCGAGCCATTGTCGGGTGATTGT
Source organism: Pseudomonas sp. NPDC089530 (assembly GCF_050280705.1). Taxonomy (NCBI): domain Bacteria; kingdom Pseudomonadati; phylum Pseudomonadota; class Gammaproteobacteria; order Pseudomonadales; family Pseudomonadaceae; genus Pseudomonas; species Pseudomonas sp. NPDC089530. The sequence continues at coordinate 7,258 of NZ_JBNNVU010000013.1, forward strand.
TTGATAGCTGGTGTTTTCCATGTAATGGGATGGCGAATAGGTCAGGGAAAAAATACAGGCGGCGTTGATGATCCCAAGCACTATCCAATGAGCAGTCGGCGATATTGCTAGCTTCATAGGGTGGCTTCCAAACATTGGCGGATCATCGGCGCGAGGTCTTTCTGATCGCTGCTCAGTTGCAGGTTTGCAGTGCTCAGATCCGGGCGCACGCACGAAACCGAATAGTTTGATTTGAAGAGATTCAGCCAGACCTGGCCTTTCAAGTTTGGCGAAAGCGATTGCACCTGTTTAACCGAAAGATCCCTCAGGGCTTGAGCCTCGGCGAGGCTGTTGGCGACTGCATGGATGACCAGCTCGTTCTGTTTGATGCTGGAAACTTCTATTTTCTGGGTGTCGAAGCCGGACTGGAAACCGGTGAAAGCGCATACGCCCAAGGTCAAGACATAACCGATCAGCTGGGCTTTTGTTAGGCGAGCCGGTTTTGTGGTTTTTTCCGAAGGCAACACAAGTGGATCATTTCCGCTGGCGGGAAGCTCCTCGATGACGGGCATGGCAGGTTGCGCGGCTTCATCTGCCGGCATCGGCAAGTCTGCCTGGGGATCGACTACATAGTGACGGTTGAAGCAATAGCCTCTTCGCGGAACCGTCATCAGAATCTCGTGATCCCGGCTGTCGTTGAGAATGTTTCGAAGCGAGAAAACAGCCTGATTCAAACTGCCGGAGGCAACGACACGGTCATTCCAGGCGTAGTCGATGATCTCCTCCCGGCTTTTAGTCTGACCCGGTTCCCTAAGCAGCAGGCCCAGTAGACGCGATTCAGCTCTGCCTATCGTGGAGTTCTGAACATCGCCATGAGGTGTGGTGATAGAGAGCAAGGCAGTATCTGGGTCGAAAAGCACCATGGAATCGTTTTTCAACTTGAACGCGTAGCGCATGCGAATCCTCCGTTCAGGTGGTTCTGGCTGAGTATAGGGACGGCCTTGCCGGGCTGGATCTGAGGCGATACATGCTGTCGGGGGAGATGAACGGCTATGCGTGGGCAAGAGCCCAAGGTGCAGAGGGAGTCATTGGACAATGCTGGAACAACCCATCAAAAGTCTCACTGGAATCAAGCAAGGGTAATCCACGGGGTTTTAGACGGCTTGTCATTCAAACACAAGCTTGCGACCCGGCGATATCCGCGCCGTGTATCGAGGCGAAAGGCTGGACACGGAGGCAGGCTGGAGGGAGAAGGGAAGACGGGCATTGCTTCAGGGGGAAGGACGAGCTTACAGGCATTCCAATGCAGTACGTTGGATCGATTCCATCATCTGCATCAAGAATGCCTGCGCCCGGTAAAGGAACGGCTGGATCAAGGCTGAACGTTGTAGCCACGCTGTTGCAGGCAACTGCTGTACACGGAGTTATTGGCAGTGATGTTTTGCTCGGTGGTTTTACGGTCCTGCCTGCGTTCCTGGCGCTGTCTCGATGCACCGACCACTGCGCCAGCCGCCGCGGCGCTGCGGGCATTGTTCTGGCGATAGTCTTGCTTGATATCGTCGTCGACATGGTCATAGACGTTTTCATGTTGCCGGCCCCGAACCTCCGCGGCAGTGGCCCCGGCGACGGCGGCGGTGGTAGCGCCTTTTACCCGGCCACCGGACGGTACGGTGTTTTGTATCGGGAACTGGGCATTGGCCTGCGACTGGCAGGCACTGATGTCTTGCTGGATCGTCTGGGAAGTCTGGCCCTTGAGGGGGACCACCGTTGCCGCCAACGCACCGGAGCTGGCGAGCAATACACAGGCTGATAAGGTAAAGCTCTGTATTTTCATCAAGTCGGACTCTCGTTGGACGTCGTTACGTGGCCTGGCGGTTTGTTGTTGGCAAACGCCGTGTGACGGTCGTTCTGAAACCCAAGTCTTGCGATGCAGTGCAACGTTCGCACTGAGTATCCTGCGGTTGTTACTGCCTGGAAAGCAGTGTCTGCATGTCATTCGTCATGCTTTTGAGGGCGACCTTGAAGTCATTGGCGACTATAGGCTGGCTGGCGTTTTCCAAGGTCTCGCCGAACACCTTGCGTACCATCTTGGCCACCGGCAGACCGGTCTTGGCATCGATCAGGTCGGCTTCCAGATACAGCTCGGCCGTCTGATCGCGATGGCCGGTGGCGGCCTGGGTGGCGCCGATGATTGCGGCGATGGGGACCACCTCGTACCAATGCATGCTCTCGTTGCTGGCGCTGACGTCGGTGATCGCCGCCTGCAGGATCAAGGTCCGCGAATGGGCCGGGGCCTGCTGTGCATTCGAAACGATGGTGTAGGACGGCGCGAAGGCGTTCCTGACGCTGTTACTGGTCATGATCTGCAGGTCTTTCAGGGTTTGCAGGCTGACGCGCTCGGTCGGTTTCGGCGCCGGATACAGCACCACCTGCTTGAACACGACAGTGGCATAGGCGCGTGGATCGAACCCGGGCGCCACCCAGCGCAGCACCTTCTGTTCGCTCGGCGTCGTCTGTTCTTCCAGCCCCTGATAGTTGGCCAGGAAGCCCGAATATTGCTCTTGCTGCGCCACTTTCGAGACACAGCCGACCTGGAATATGCAGCTCAAGGCAATACCCAGGATCCATTTCTTCGACATGCACATGTGTTCTGTTCCCAAGTGATGAAAATTGTCATTCGGGTTCCGACCTGGCCCCCGGCATGACCTGGGCGACGCCACGCAAGTGTCGGTACGTCGCTCGATGCAGGGCGGATGCTGCCCGCGGAGGCTGGATAATCCGAATCAATAATCCTCAATAACGATCAAACCTCAGCGCCAGGGCGCCTCCGGCCCCATGGCAGGGCCCTGCGCGATCGTTATCCAGGGGCAGGCATCCTGGCTCGCAGCCTCCGGTGGCCGAGCCATTGCGGTGGTGGGACGAGATGGCTTGATCGCAATTTTTCGGGCGGTTCGACGGCTCTGGGCAACGGGCCTGTATGGCCTGTTGCCTTATTCCCGGATTGTTCAAAACAATATGATGAAACGATATAGCAACTGATTTGCATCACGAAAAAGGCTGATCTATACCTCCATGCCACACATTGATGAGGTGTGTGGTAGTAAGGGTTCACGGAGCTTGAACCCCTGCATAACAAGGGATAGATACAGCGTTTCAAGGATGATTCAGCCATGCATGCGAATCGGTATTTCGGTCGTTGTACCGTTGTTCAATACAGACAGGACTCCTCGGCCCAGCTTGCTCACGGCAGCGACCGGCAGGCGGTTCGGCCCGACTCCCCCCACACAGGCCCCCAGTGCGGCCCTATCTTTTCTACTCACCGCCCCGCGGTGGCGTTCCGGCGCCAATCGCCAGGCGGTGTGTGGCTTGAAAGGTCCGGATATTCCATCCGGATGACCCCGGGCAACAGCCCGAACGGATCCCGCAAGGGCCATCCGTTGTTCTGAGGCAATCCCGCCTCGAGTGAATTGACGCGAATGCGGACCTGATCGGTTCACCCCTGGGTGATCCGAGGAGGATCCCGTGTAGTCGTTCGTCCAACCTTTTCATGACGCAGTACCCACTTTTTCCAGGATGGAGATTGTTATGACTGTTCTCAGAGTTGGCATCGTCGGCCTGGGCGCGCAGATGCAAGAAAATCTGCTGCCTACGCTTTTGCAAATGCCGGATATCCGTATCGTGGCCGTGTGCGACAGCGACCTGACCCGCGCCGGGCAGATCCACCGTTTCATTTCCGATGTGTCGATCACCGATAACTTCGACGACATGCTCGACACCGCTGCAGTGGACGCAGTGGTCATGGCCTGCCCGCCCCAGGCGCATCGCGACCTCGCCCTCAAGGCCATGGCCAAGGGCGTGCATGTGTTCGTCGAGAAGCCACCGTGCTTCACCCTGTCCGAGCTCGAGTACCTGATCGGCGCGGCCCGCCAGGCCCAGGTCGTCACCGGGGTGGGCATGAACTTCAAATATGCCAAGCCCATGCGCCAGCTGCGCGACATGACCCGTACCGAGCAGTTCGGCAAGGTCGTGCACATCCAGCTCAACCACTATGCGAGCAAACCCACCGCGCCGCTGTGGGGGCTGGATTCCACCCTGCGCTCGTTCCTGCTGGCCCAGGCGATTCACACCATCGATCTGGGCGTGACCTTCGGCGGCGGCGAGTTGCGCGAGATCGAGTCCCGGGTCCAGCGCCACGAGGACTCGTTGCTGGTCAGCCTGGAGCTCGGCTTCAGCTCCGGCGCGACGGTCAGCCTGCTCAGCGGGACCATGTTCCCGTACTTCGAGTTCGACATGAAGATCGTCAGCTCCAACTCGATGATGGTCGAGCTCAACAACCTGTGGAACATCACCGTGCACGAACCGGTGCATGGCACCAGCGCCACCGGTACCGCCAAGCGCTGGCGCGGTGCGTGGCAGCCGGGGCCGCTGGACTCGGGGTATGAGCGCAGCGGGTATTTCGGCGAACTGGAGAAGTTCTTCGACGCGGTACGCAACCGTACGCCTTACGAGGCCAGCTTCGAGAGCCTGTTGCCGACCTTCCGGGTGATCGAGCAGATCTGTCATGCCGACAGCGCCCGCTCCGACGCCCCGGTGATCGCCCTCCACCCGACGCATGCCGCCAAACCCGCCGCCTTTCTCGGAGCCCAGACCAATGTCCTCTAATCTCACCAGCGCCGCCCGCATTACCGTTTCCGACAAATACCGCCCGGTGTATGCCGACGATCTGCTGACCTTGCAAAACACCCTGGAGCGGCCGCTGTCCGGCACCAGCGAAGTGGTGGGCGAGTACGAGACCAAGCTGGCGGCCTGGTTCGAGGCGCGGCATGCGATCGCCCTGTCCTCGGGCGGCGCGGCGCTGAGCGTGGCGATCTACGCCGCCGGCGTCGGTCCCGGCGACGATGTGCTGCTGACGCCGAGCTGCCCGCTGTGCACCATCTATCCGATCATCGCCGCCGGGGCCAACCCGATCTTCGTCGACACCCGCCGTCACGGTTTCGGCGCCGACCCGGCCTCGATCAAGGCCCGTATCACACCGCGCACCAAGGCGCTCATCGATATCCCGATGTGGGGGTACCCGACCGAGGTCGACGAGCTGCAAAGCCTGACCCGCGAGCTCAAGATCAAGCTCATCCTCGACCTGGCCCATTCCCATGGTTCGACCCTCAACGGCCGGCCGCTGTCGGCCTATGGCGACCTGTCGTGCTTCAGCACCCACGAGCGCAAGCCGCTGGCCACCGGGGAGGGCGGCTTCATCCTGACCGACGATGACCCGCTGGCCCAGCGCTGCCGCGACTACAGCCGCTTCGGCAACCTCAACGGCAAGGACTTCGGCCTCAACTACAAGTTGGCCGCGCTGCCCGCCGCGCTGGGCGCCAACCGCCTGGACTCCCTGGCCGCGCAGATCGAGCAGCGCCGGGCCAATGCCGCGTATTTCCTGCAGAAGCTCGACCACAGCAAGGTGCGGGAAAAGGTCATCATCCAGGGCGGCCGGACCAACTATTACTTCCTCAACCTGGAGCTGCACTTCGCCGACAACCGGGCCTTCATCGATTACCTGGACGAGGCGGGCATCCCGTCGGACATCAAGCGCTACGGCTGCAAGGCCCTCTACGAGTTCCCGGCGCTGGCCCGGTACCGCAACGAGTGCCCGAACGCCGAGGCCCTCCTGGCCAGCATGACCACCATTCCGGTGCATCCGGACATCACCCACGCCGAACTGGACTACATGGCCGAGCGGATCAACCAGTACGGAGCGCCATGATGATGGACGCTCCCGATCGTTCGACCCTGGACCGGCATTTCACGGCCTCGGCGTTCGTGTTGAACCCGGACCGCAAGATGCTCCTGCTGCACCACCGCAAGCTGGGGGTCTGGTTGTACCCGGGCGGCCATATCGAACAGGGGGAAACCCCCGATGTGGCGGTGCTGCGGGAAATCTACGAGGAAACCGGGATTCGCGCGGTCCTGCTGGGCGAGCGCGACCTGGAACTGGCCGATGCCGAAACCGATGTCACGGTGCTGCACCAGCCATATCGGATCCTCTGCGAGTACATCGACGACAAGCGCGGGCCGCACTACCACCTGGACCTGATCTACCTCACCGCCACCGACCTGCGGGTTTGCCCGCCGGAGCGCGAGGTGGAGAACGCGCGCTTTTTCAGTCGCCAGGAAACCGCCGAACTGAAGATGTTCCCCAACTTCCGGCGCCTGGTGGACCGGGTGTTCGCCGATGCCGAGGTGTGGGACAGGGTCGGGAAGGTGGCGTCATGAACCAGGCCCTGGCTCCCTCCGCCCGGCTCATCGCGGATAAATGCGCCCACGACACCCCCGACGATGTGCCCGAGTTGCAGCGTGCCCTGGCGACGGGGCTCACCGGCACCTCGCCGATAGTCGAGGACTATGAGACCGCGCTGGCCGTGCTGTACGGCGTGCGTCATGTGATTGCCGTGTCGTCGGGGGCCGCGTCGGTCACCGCGGCCCTGGCCGGCGTGCGGTTCCAGCCGGGGGACGAGGTGATCGTCGCGCCCACGTGCCCGATCTGCACGGTGCTGCCGATCCTGTCGCTGGGCCTGGTCCCGGTGTTCTGTGACGTGGCGCCGGACAGCTTCGGCCTCGACCCGGACGACCTGCAACGCTGCCTCGGCCCGCGGACCTGCGCGATCATCGAGGTGCCGATGTGGGGCTACCCGATCGCCTCGCATGCCACCTGGGCCGTAGCGCAGCAGGCCGGCATCCCGCTGATCCAGGACCTGGCCCACGCGCACATGACCCGGCTGAACGGCACCTGGCTGGCGCACCACGGCGACATCAGTTGCTTCAGTACCCATGACTGCAAGTTCATGTCCACCGGCGAGGGCGGTTTCGTCATGACCGATGACGACGAGCGCGCCAGCCGGATCCGGGCCTACACCCGCTTCGGCAACCTCACCGGCGAAACCCTGGGCATCAACCTCAAGCTCGGCGGCCTGCAGGCGGCCCTTGGACTGGCGCGCTCGCGGCAGCTGGAAAACCGTTTGCACCAGCGCCAGGACAACCGCCGGCGGCTGCTGGAGCGCCTGGACAACCCGGCGATCTGCGAGCTGCCGCTGACCCGCGGCGGCGAGGTCAATGCCTACGCCTTGCTGTTGCAGGCGGTGGGGCACGACGGGCGCGAGCTGGTGCATTACCAGCAGCGCCATGGCATCCCCTCGGACATCGGCAAGTACGACAACCAGCCGCTGTACCAGTTGCCGCTGCTGGCCCGGTACCGCCGCGATTGCCCCAACGCCGCCCGGTTGCTGCGTTCGTTGACCACGGTGCCGCTGCACCCGGGCCTGACGGGCGACGATCTGGCCTACATCGCACAGGTGCTCAATGACTACTCTCCAGCCTGAAACCGCGGCTCGCGGTCGCCATGCCGTGGTCATTGGCGGCAGCGTCACCGGCTGCCTGACCGCGGCCGTCCTGGCGCGGCGTTTCGAGCGGGTTACGGTGATCGAGAAGAGCGACTTCTTCGACGAGACCGGCCCGCGCCAGAGCCTGCCCCAGGAGCATCACGTGCATCTGTTGCTGTTGCGCGGCAAGCAGATCATCGAAGGCATCTTCCCCGGGATCCTGGACGCCCTGGAGCAGGGCGGCGCGCAAGTGGCCGACCTGGGCCACGACGTGAAGTGGTACCAGGGCGGGCGCTGGAAAAACCGCTACCGCAGCGGCATCTACGCCCATTACTGCAGCCGGCGTCTGATCGACAACCAGCTGCGCCGGGCCCTGCTCGGCGTGCTGAATGTCGAGGTGGTGTCCAGCACCCGGGTCACGCGGATCGAGTTCGCCGGGGCCGGGCCGTCCCGCCGGGTCGAGGCCGTGACCGTCGATGACGGGCGCAGCGAGCGCACCTTGCGCTGCGACCTGCTGGTGGATGCCAGCGGGCGTGGCACGCGCTTGCCGACCTGGCTGAAAGAGGCCGGCTTCGGCGAGGTCGAGACCAGCGTGGTCAAGACCGAGCTGGGCTATGCGTCGCGCATCTACCGGCGCATTCCGGCCTATGCCGAGCAATGGCAGGTGCTGCTGGTGCTGCCCAAGGCGCCGTTGCAGCGTTCCATGGGAGTGATCAGCCCGATCGAAGGCGACCGCTGGATGGTCACCACCGGTGGCTGGTTCGGCCATTTTCCCGGCAACGATCCACAGGAGTTCCTGCAGGCGCTGGCGGCGCTCCCGGTGCCGGACATCCACGCCGTGATCCGCGATGCCGAGCCGTTGTCGCCGGTCCACACCTTCAAGATGCCCGGCAGCCGCCGCACGCACTTCGACCGGGTCGAACACTGGCCCGCCGGCTTGCTGGTGGTGGGCGATGCCCTGAGCAGCATGAACCCGCTGTACAGCCAGGGCATGACCATCGGGGCGCTGGAAGCCGACTGCATCGACCGCCAGATCGATGAGGTACTGCGCGGCGGCCAGAGCTTCCGCCAACTGCAGGGCCAACTGTGCGGGGTGGTCGATGGCGCCTGGAACATGGCCACCACCGAGGACTTCCGATTCCCCGAAACCGTCGGCGAGCGCAGTTGGCGCACGCGTTTCCATCACTGGTACGGCGCCGGCCTGGGCCAGGTGTCGGCGAGCAACCGCCGGGCCCTGGAAACCCAGATCGGCGTGACCAACCTGGTGATGGACCCTAGCCGGCTCTACACACCGGCGATTGCCTCGCGCATCGCCCTCAATGCCCTTCTTGCGGAGAAAACCCGACCATGATGGACGATCGACTGCACTTCTCGGGTATCAAACACCTGGTTTTCGACTGGAACGGCACACTGATCGACGACATCGCCCTGGCGGTGAGCGCGGTCAATCGTTGTGGCGAGCGCTATGCGGTGCCGCCCATCGATACCGCCCGTTATCGTGCGCTGTTCGACTTTCCGATTGCCGACTTCTACGCCGCCCTCGGCTTCGACCTGCAGCGCACACCCTTTGCGAAAATCGTCGAGCACTACCTGGAGCACTTCGACAGGAATGTCGCCCACTGCCCGTTGCACGACGGCGTCTTCGAGGTCCTGGAAGCCGCGCGGGAGGCGGGTATCGGGGTCTCCATCGTCTCCGCCTCGCATTGCGACGTGCTGCTCCACACCCTAGACGCCAAGGGCCTGTACGGGCGCTTCGAACATGTCGTGGGGTTGAGCCACAACCAGGCCACCAGCAAGACCGCCGAGGCCGTGTTGCTGCAGAAGCGGCTGGGCACGCCGGCCAACCGCACCCTGTTCATCGGCGACACCCTGCACGACTACGACGTGGCCCGGGCCGTGGGCTGGAAGCCACTGCTGGTCAGCACCGGGCATCAGGATGCCAGCCGCCTGCAGCGGGCCGACGCCCCGGTGTTCGGCAGCCTGGGCGAGCTGCTGGGGTATTACGCCAGCGATACGCGACGCTGCGTCGCTCATGAGGAGGTCTGATCATGGATACGGCCCATGGAGTCCTGCTCGGGCTGGTTGTGCTGTCGTTGCTGCTGCGGGCGCTGGTGACCTTCTATTACCGGGATACGCAGCGGGTGTTGCGCCTGCTCAAACTGATGCCGCGCCTGGACGGTCGGCGGGAGCATTACTACCGCCCGCTGGATGCCTGGCTCGCGCCGCTGCCCTTTGTCTGGACCTGGCTGGACATAGTCGCCGCGGTGCAGGCGGCTTCGCTCTACTCCTCGCCGCTGGCCTGGCTGGCGGTGCTGCTGTGGAGCGGCGGGCGCATGCGCGCGCTGCAGGAGTTCGGGCACAACGCGGTGCACTTCGCCCTGTGTCGCCACCATGGCTGGCAGTGGTGGCTGAGCAACGTGTTCTACCAGTTCCCGATGTTCAAGCGCGACATGCGCAGCCGGCACCAGACCCACACCCTGGAGCACCATCGCCATCCCAACCATCCGCAACTCGATCCCAACCGGGCCCGGGTGCAGGCCGGCGGCTATGTGGCCGGCCTGTCGCCGGGCAGCTTCTACGGCCTGTTGCTGTACCCGCTGACCCCCCGCGGAGCCTGGGTGAATCTCACCACCCTGGTGCGCAGCAGCCTGCTCAACCATTCCCGCCTGACCACAATGGTGCGCTGTGTGTGCGTGGTGGCGGTGGCGGCGCTGCTGTATGCCTTCGGCGGCTGGAAAGGCGTGCTGTTCGGCTGGGTGCTGCCGTTGCTGAGCTCCTATCCGGTCTTTGCCTGGGTCTCGCTGCTGACCGAACACCGCTGGTTCATCGAAGGCAGCCCGCGCGACCGGCGCGACCTGGAATACCTGGCGGGCCGGCCCACCGATTACTTCGGGGTCTCCGGCTGGCTGGTGCGGGTGTTCATCGCCCCCACCTCCGACGCCTATCACCTGGCGCATTCCCTGTACCCCGGCGTGCGCTGGAACTACCTGCCGGCGATCGATCGGCACCTGAAGATTCACGAACCGCGCTACAGCACCAATGCCAGCGAGGGGCTGCTGCTGCCTCGCGGCAATGCGCCGACCGCTTTGTCCGAGCTCTATGAGCGCCTGGTGCGCACCGAACACGAACCCTCCCCCCTGAAGACGCGAGGTAGCCTGTGACTTTGTCCAATCCATCCCAGCACGTTCAACGTATCGGCATCATCGGCGGCAGTGGCCTGCAACAGCTGCCGGGTCTCGAAGACGTGCATCAGGTCGAGTGCGCCACCGCCTTCGGCACACCGTCGTCGCCGCTGACCCTGGGCACGCTCAATGGCGTGCCGGTGGCCTTTGTCCAGCGGCATGGCGTGGGCCACGTGATTCCGCCGGCCTCGATCAATGTCCGGGCCAACATCGCCGCGTTGCGCAGCGTCGGCTGCACCCAGCTGCTGTCGGTCAGCGCGGTGGGCAGCCTGACGCACGACGCGCCGCCGGGCAGCTTCGTGCTGATCGACCAGTACATCGACCGCACCATCCAGCGCGAAAAGACCTTCTTCGGGCCCGGGCTGGTCGGCCACGTGCCCTTCGGCGAACCGGTCTGCGCGCGCATGCGCGGGGTCCTGGCCGAGAGCGCCGAGGCCAGTGATATCCAGGCGCGCAACGGCGGCACCTACGTGGTCATGGAAGGCCCGCAGTTTTCGACCCGCGCCGAGTCCCACCTGTATCGCCAGTGGGGCGGCACGGTGATCGGCATGACCGCGATGCCCGAAGCCAAGCTGGCCCGCGAGGCCGAGCTTTGTTACGCGATGATCGCCATCCCGACCGATTTCGACTGCTGGCACGAATCCCACGAACCGGTGAACGCCACGCTGGTGGCGCAACGCATGGCGGACACCTTCAACCTGACCCGGCGCCTGGTGACCGAAGCGGTGACCCGCCTGGGCCGGCATGCCGGGGCCTGTCCCTGCGGTTGCGACCGGGCCCTGGACACAGCGGTGATGACCGCGCCCGAGCAGCGCGACCCGCGCATGGTGGAGCGCCTGCTGAGTGTCGCGCCCAATGCCACCCATCTGGCCGGGAACAGGGAGTGACGCGATGAACCAGGCCATCCTCACCAGGGACCGCGTGCGGATCCAGCAGGTCGAAGTGCTCTCGGACAACTGGTACGTGCTGCGCAAGACCACCTACGACTTTCAGGGCCGCGACGGCGTCTGGCGCACCCTCGATCGGGAAACCTACGACCGGGGCAATGGCGCCACCATCCTGCTGTACAGCAAGGCCAAGCAGACGGTGGTGCTGACCCGGCAGTTCCGCTTTCCGGCCTTCGTCAACGACCACGACGGCATGCTGATCGAAACCTGCGCCGGCCTGCTGGACAAGGACGATGCGCGCACCTGCATCCACAAGGAGACGGAAGAGGAAACCGGCTACCGCATCCGCGAAGTGCGCAAGGTGTTCGAAGCGTTCATGAGCCCGGGCTCGGTCACCGAGCGCCTGCACTTTTTCGTCGGCGAATATTTCGATGAAGACAAGCAGGGCGAGGGCGGCGGCCTGGCCCACGAAGGCGAGGAAATCGAAGTGCTGGAGCTGCCGATCGACCGAGCCCTGGCGATGATCGACAGCGGCGAGATCTGCGACGGCAAGACCATCATGCTGCTGCAATACGCCAAGCTGCATCAGTTGCTGGAGGTCGCCAATGACTGAGCTCCTGGCCATCAGCTCGATGGAACACGCCGAGCTGGCCGAATTCATCGCCGGCATCGGCCAGCACATCGGCATGCCGGTGCGCCTGACCCGCTGCTCCACGTCGGAGCTGGTCGAGCGGTTGCACCACGGCAATGCCGGCGCCTGGGACCTGTTGCTGGGCACGGCGGCCACCGCCTTGCTCGATCCGGCGCTGGCCTGGCAGTTGATGCCGCTGACGGCCATGGATTTCTCCAGCCTGCCGGGCCCGGCGGTGGCCACGGACCGCCGCTGGTTCGCCGCCTCGGGTTTCGTCCCGGCCTTCTGCTACGACCCCGAGGTCCTCGCGGGCGAAGGCCTGGCGGTGCCGGGCAGTTGGCAGGAACTGGCGGACCCGCGGTGGGCCGGGCGCATCGCCTTGCCCGACCCCGGGCGTTCCGGCGCCGGCTACCTGCACCTGGCGGCGCTGCTCGAACACTACGGTGAAGCGGCCTGGCCGCTGCTGGCGCGGATCGCCGGGCAAGGGGGCGAGGTCAGCGGTTCCTCCACGGCGCCGATCGAGGCGCTGGTGCAGGGCCGGGCCTGGCTCGGGGTGACGGTGTCGACCGCCGCCACCCGCGCCGCCGAACAGCACCCGCAGTTGCGCTGGTGCGTGCCCGAAGATGCGCGGTGCTACGAGGACGAGGTTTTTGCCTGCCGGGCCGGCTCGCCCAATGCCGCCCAGGCGCAGCAGGCCCTGCAATGGATGCTGACGCCCGCGGCGGCGGCGATCAGCCAGCGCTATGGCAAGGTCGTGCCGGGGCAGGCCCATCCGGTCGGTGCGCTGCGGCCCCTGCCAGCCTTGCCGGCCAGCCGGGACAAGGCCGAGCGCTGCCGGCAATGGCAGGCGCTGTTCACCCGGGAGGCCGCCCATGACTGAAGCGACCCCTGGCCAGGCGCTGGCGCATGAGGCTCAGGCCAGTGAGGCGCGGCCGTGGTTTCTTTACCTGCTGTTCGGGTTGTTCGGCGCCCAGCAGGGCTTGCTGGGCCCGATCATGCCGTTCCTGCGTGAAACCCTGGCCCTGGACCTCAGCTGGGCCGGCCTGCATTTCGCGGCCTATGCCGCGGGCCTGGCGCTGATCGGCTGGCCCTATCGCTGGCTCGAGCGGCGGCTACGGACCACGAGCATGGCCACTGTCGCCTGTGCTTCGGTGATAGTCGCCAGCAGCTTGCTGGCCCTGGCCGGGTACTGGTCGCTGACCTTGCTCGCCGCCGGGGCCATGGGCCTGTCCGGCGGGTTTGTGATGGCGGTGGGGCAGGCGGCGCTGGGCGAGCGTTATCGCGAACAGGCCGCGTCCAGGCTGGTGGAGGCGCACATAGTCGCGGGTTTGTGCGTACTCGGTGGCGCCTTGCTGGTGGGTGGGATCACCGGCCTGGGACTGTCCTGGCGCCTGGTGCCGGCCAGCATCGCCGCAGTCGCGGTCCTGCTGACCTTGCTGGCGCTGCGCCGGCGAGAGGCGCCGTCGCTCCAGGCCCTGGCGAACCCGCTGGACCACAACCGCCCTCCATCCATGACCCGGCGCCTGCAGGCGAGCCTGTGGGCGTTGGTCCTGCTGGGGATCGCGGCGGAATGGGGCGTCGGGTTCTGGGGCGCGGAATACCTGACCGTGCATGCCGGGGTCAGCGCCTCGACCGCCGCGACCCTGATGAGCCTGTATTTCGCCGGCACGGTGTGCGGACGCCTGGCCAGCCGCTACGCCTTGAGCCGAGTCCGGCCGTTGCTGCTGCTGGTCGGCGTGATGTTCGGCGCCATCGCCACCCTGCTGGTGCTGTTCTTCAGCGAAACCCGGCTGCTCACGGCCCTGTTCATCTTTGTGCTGGGGGCCTGCCTGGGCAATTTCTTTCCATTGATCCTGGGTTCGGCGATGCAGGTCGCCCCCGGCGCCAGCTCGGCCATCAGCGCCCAGGCCTCCCAGGCGGTAGGCGTGGCCCTGCTGTTGGCGCCGTTCCTGCTGGGGCTGCTGTCCTCACGGATCGGCGTGGAAGCCGCCTTCAATCTGTTGCTCGTCTATCCCTTGCTCATGCTGCCGATCGCGCGCGGCCTGCATCACCCTGGAGTACGCCCTTGAAGCTTTCTGCCCTGCTGTTCGATCTCGACGGCACCCTCATCGATACCGACGACCTGCACCTCAACGCCTACAACCAGTTGCTGGCCGGCTGGGGCCGGTCGATGACCCTGGAGTACTACAAGGCTCACGTGATGGGATTTCCCGACGACATGATTTTCTCCGGCCTGTTTCCCCAGGTGCCGGCGGTGCACTACCAGGAGCTGGCGGCGCAGAAGGAGGCGATGTTTCGCGCCCAACTGCGGGAGACCCACCCGGTGCCGGGTGTGCTGCGGATCCTGGAGTTCGCCCAGATCGCCGGCATCCCCACGGCGGTGGTGACCAACGCCCCCCGGGAGAACGCCGAGGCCATGCTCCAGGGCCTGGGGATCGACGAGCGCTTCGATGCCCTAGTGATCGGCGGCGAATTGGAACGGGGCAAACCCGATCCGCTGCCCTACCTGACGGCCCTGGCGCTGCTGGACGCCAGGGCCGACCGGGCGCTGGCTTTCGAGGACTCGCTGGCGGGCGTGCGCTCCGCGGCCGCGGCGGGTATCCATACCTTCGGCATGTTATCCGGGTTGCAGGAAACCCAGCTTCGCGAGGCGGGCGCCCGGAGTATCATCCGGGACTTCAACGACGAGGCCTTGTGGCAGCGACTCCAGGTCCCTGCCTGAGCCCGGGCGGTCCATGGGGGACGGTGCCGGCGCAGGCCAAGGACCGCCATGGACCGATTCCAGGAAATGCAGGTGTTCATCAGCGTCGCCCAGGAGCAGGGTTTCGCTGCCGCGGCGCGGCGCCTGGGGCTGTCCGCGCCCAGCGTGACCCGGGCGGTGGCGGCGCTGGAGCAGCGGATCGGCACGCAGTTGCTGACCCGCACCACGCGCAATGTGCTGCTGACGGAAGCCGGCCAGCGCTACCTGGAAGACAGCCGGCGCATCCTCGCCGAACTGCAGGACGCCGAGGCCTCGGCCGCCGGCATCCATGCCCGGCCCCGGGGGCAACTGACGGTCACCGCCCCGGTGCTGTTCGGCGAGCTGTTCGTGACCCCGCTGATGGTGGATTACCTGGAGCGCTTTCCCGAGGTCAGCATCAACGCCCTGCTGGTGGATCGGGTGGTGAGCATGGTCGAGGAGGGCGTGGACGTCGCGGTGCGCATCGGCGAGCTGCCCGACAGCGGCCAGCATGCGATGCGGGTGGGCGAGGTGCGGCGGGTCGTCTGCGCCTCCCCGGCGTTTCTCGCCCGCCATGGCCGGCCACGGCATCCCCAGGAATTGCGCCAGGCGCCGGTGATCGCCCCGTCGTCCATTGGCCAGCCCCGAAGCTGGTTGTTCGACGATGGCGGCACGCCCTTGAACGTGCGTCCGGAACCGCGGCTGGTGGTCACCGCCAACCAGGCGGCGATCAGCGCCGCGTGCCGGGGCCTGGGCCTGACCCGGGTGCTGTCGTACCAGGTCGCGGGCAAGGTGGCGGCCGGCGAGCTGGAGATCGTGCTGGCGGCATTCGAACTGCCGCCGCTGCCGATTCACGTGGTGTATCAGGGCGGGCGCAAGGCGCCGGCGCGGGTGCGCAGCTTCGTCGATTTCGCGGTGCAGGCGCTGCGCGAGCATCCGGCGTTGCAGCCTGCGTTGTAACCGGAGGATGGATCATTGCGCTGGCTGAAATGATGGATTGTGTTTTCTGGTGATTCTGTTGTTTTGCCCCGAGGGGGAAGATGGCCTCCGTCAGTGCGGCTCCTGGGAGCCGCACCCCTGCCAGCGGAGCCTGCCATGCACACCATCAAGGTCTACAGCTTCCCCCGTTCCGGTCATGCCCATCGCGTCGAACTGATGTTGTCGCTGCTGGGGCGACCTTTTGAGTTGATCTTCGTCGATCTGGCGAAAGGCGAGCACAAACAGCCGGACTTCCTGGCGTTGAACCCGTTCGGCCAGGTGCCGGTGATCGACGACCAGGGCGTGGTGCTGGCCGATTCCAACGCGATCCTGGTGTACCTGGCGCAGAAGTATGGCCAGGGCCGCTGGCTGCCCAGCGATCCGCTCGGCGCGGCGCGGGTCCAGCGCTGGTTGTCGGTGGCGGCGGGACCGATTGCCTTCGGCCCGGCGGTGGCGCGCCTGATCACCGTATTCGGCGCGCAGCGCGACGCCGAGGAGGCCATCACCCGCTCCCACGCGTTGCTCAAGGTGGTCGAGCAGGAACTGACGGCCAGCCCTTACCTGGCGGGCAGCGAACCGACCATCGCCGACATCGCCGGCTACAGCTATATCGCCCACGCCCCCGAGGGCAACGTGTCGCTGGCGGATTATCCACAGGTCCGCGCCTGGCTGGCGCGCATCGAAGCCTTGCCCGGTTTCATCGGCATGCCGCGCACCCCGGTGGGCCTGCAAAGCGCCTGAGCCTGTCGAATGCTGCGTCGGCGACGCAGGGGAGAAAGCAACATGAGTACCCATTCCCCCTGGCATGCGGGCGAAAGACGTTTGCAGGCCCATATTGGCGTCGCCGAGCGCATGGAGGCCTTCGGCCGCAAAGTGATCCGCGGCGAGATGCCTGAGCAGCACCGGCAGTTTTTCCAGCAACTGCCGTTCATGCTGCTGGGGGCTGTGGATAACCAGGGCAACCCCTGGGCCAGCCTGCTCGAAGGGGTGATCGGTTTCGCCCATTCGCCGAGCCCCGGGCTGTTGCGCCTGGACAGCCTGCCGGCGGCCGAGGACCCGGCCCGAATCGCTCCGGACGCGGCCGTCGGCCTGCTGGGCATCGAACTGCACACGCGGCGGCGCAACCGCCTCAACGGGCGCATCCTGCAGTTGGACGAGCGTGGCTTTGTCCTGGGCGTCGAGCAGTCCTTCGGCAACTGCCCGCGTTATATCCAGTTGCGCCAGTTCGAGTCGGTGCCCCTGGCGGCGAACCGGCCGGTGCAGCGTCTGAATGCGCTGGATGAGGCGGCCAGGGCCATGATCGGCGATGCCGACACGTTTTTTGTCGCCAGTTATGTGGAGGTCGAGGGACGGCGCTGGGTCGATGTTTCCCACCGGGGCGGCCCGGCCGGTTTCGTGCGGGTCGAGGGCAACCGGCTGAGCATTCCGGATTTTGCCGGCAACCTGCACTTCAACACCCTGGGCAACCTGCTGCTCAACCCCCGCGCCGGCCTGTTGTTCATCGACTTCAGCCGCGGCGACCTGCTGCAGCTCAGCGGCCGCACCGAAATCGTCCTCGACGGCCCGCAAATCGCGACCTTCCCCGGCGCCGAGCGCCTGTGGCATTTCGAGGTAGAGCATCTGGTGCGCCGGCCCGCGGCGCTGGCCCTGCGCTGGCACCCGGCGTAAACCAATCGTTCACGCAATTGTAGGAGCGAGGCTTGCCCGCGATAGGGCCGTGTCTGACCCACCGCGGTGCTTGCATCGCGAGCAAGCTTCGCTCCTACAAGGTGCTGCCGTGTTCACGGAAATGCAGGAGTGAGCTGCGTCAGGCGTAGGACAGGGCCTTTTCCTCCAGCAGCTCCTGATACAGCGCGTTCCACTTGCGGCCCATCTCGTCGGCGGTGAACAGCTGCCGATAGCGGGCTTCGGCCTTGAGCCCCATTTGCGCGGCCTGTTCGGGGTTGTCCCAGAGCTGGCCCATGGCGGCGCGGAAGGCCGGGGGATCGCTGGGCGGCACCACCAGGCCGGTTTCGCCGTGGATATTGATGTAGCTGGTGCCGGTACCGATTTCGCTGGAGATCATCGGCTTGCCGTACATCGCGCCTTCGAGCAAGGAGATGCCGAACGCCTCGGAGCGCAGGTGCGAAGGGAAGACGATGGCATAGCTCAGTTGCAGCAGGGCCACCTTGTCTTCATCCCCCAGGCGCCCGAGGAAATGCAGGTTGCGCAGGCCCAGCGCCGCGGCCTGGGCATGCAGCTCGGCTTCGAGCGGGCCGGCGCCGACTATCACCACCGGGTAGTCCACGCCCTTGAGGGCGTCGAGCAGGATGTGCAGGCCCTTGTAGTAGCGCATCACCCCGACGAACAGGAAAAACCGTTCGCCCAGGCGCTGGCGCCAGTGAGCCATGCGCTCGCTGCCGGGCTGTGGATAACCGGCCTTGTCCAGGCCGTAGGGGATGACCCGAGTCTTGTCCCGGAAGCGTTGCAACACATCGCTGGTGTGCAGGTAGTTCGGCGAGGCGGCGACGATCCGGTCGACGCTGCCCAGGAAGCGGATCATCAACGGCCGGTACGGCTTGAGCAGGTGGCGTTGGCGGATGATGTCGGAGTGGTAGGTCGCCACGCAGGGCTTGTTCATGCCACTGATGAAATGCACCAGGTCCATGAACGGCCAGGGGAAGTGGTAATTGACCACATCGGCCTCGGCGGCCATTTCGCGAAACTGCTTGAACACGCTGTAGGAAAAACCGGTGGAGGCGAACTGGATGTCGAGCTTGGCCCGGTGCACCTCATGTTGGCCGAGCTGGAGCACCGCGGGGTGCGGGTCGGCGCTCAGAGTCAGCACCTGGCCTTCGGTGCCGTGCTGGATACCGCTTTCGCACAGTTGGAAGATGACCTGTTCGATACCGCCGACCGAGTCAGGCAAGTAGGTCTTGAAGAAATGTAGGACCCGCATTCAGCCTCCTATGGCCTGGCGGTAGGCGCGCGCGGTGATCTGCGCGCAGTGCCTCCAGGAAAACAGCCCGGCCCGTTGCAATCCCGCCTCGCGGCATACCTGCCAATGGGGCTCATCGTCAATCAAGCGCAGCATCGTGTTGTACAAGCCATCCAGGTCGCCGGGCTCGACATAGTTGCCCGCGTCCCCCGCGACTTCCGGCATGGCCGAACGCCGGGTCAGCACCACCGGGGTGCCGCTGGCCATGGCTTCCAGGACCGGCAGGCCGAACCCTTCGTACAGCGATGGAAAAACCAGGGCCCTGGCTCCGGCCACCAGTTGCGCCACCTGCTCGTCCGGCAGGTAGCCCAGCAGGCGCACATGGCCGCTGGCCAAGGCCTTGTGCAAGACGTCGCTGAACTGTCCCTGTTCCCAGCCCGCCATGCCGGCAATCAGCAACGGATAGTGCTGGCGCAGCGCGGCCGGCAGCCGTTGGTGCGCCTCCAGCGCCTGGGACAGGTTCTTGCGTGGCTCCAGCGTACCGACGCAGAGGAAATAGCCGCGAGGTTGCAGGCCATGGGGGGCGAGGCTGGGCGCCAGCTCGGCGGGCTGCCGTGGATGGAAGCGCGGGGCGAACCCCAGGGGCGCCACCACGAAGCGATCGCGGGGCAGGCCGAAATAGTCCTGGGCTTCATCGGCGACGAACTGCGAATCCGTCAGGATCAGCCGCGCCTGCTCCACGCCTGCGCCCAGGCGCCGCTCGATTTCCCGCAAGCGTGCCGCCGGCTGAGTGCCGGGGTAATGCAGGTGAGTCAGGTCATGCAGGGTGATCACGGTCGGGCCGTCGAATTCCAGCGGCCACAGGCTGGGTTCATGGTAGAGGTCGATTGCCGGGTCCTGCCCGCGGTCGAAGCGTCGCTGCTCCAGCCAGCGCCGGGCCTGATAGGCCCCGGGTATCCGGCGCAGCCAGGGGGCCAGCCGGGAATAGCCCGGCATGGCCGCCGCCGGCAGTTCGCGGCTCCAGCCCCAGCCATGGAACAGCGACAGCTCAAGTTCCTGTTCGTCCGCCAGGGCCGCGGCCAGTTCGGCCACGTACTGGCCAATGCCGGTCCGGGGGGCCTGGAGAATGCGTGCGTTAAGGGCTATCCGCATCGTGCGTCTCCATGACCGCGGGGGCGTGGTGGCGGTGATGCGTGATGCGCTCGACCAACTGGGTACTGGCTTCGCGCCAACCCAGCCAGCGCCACTCATCGACATGCCGGGCCGCGGGGAACACGCCGCTGGTTTCATGCCGGATGACCAGGTCGGCCAGGCTTTGCGGGTCGTCCAGCTCGAAGTACGCCATGAACTCGCCGCCGATTTCGCGGAACACCGGGATGTCGCTGCCCATGGCGGGCAGGCCACGCTGCATGGCTTCCACCAGGGGCAGACCGAAGCCTTCGACATAGGACGGGAACACCAGCGCCGTGGCCTTGGAATAGGCGTACTCCAGGCTGTTGTCGTCCAGGCTGTTGAACATGAACAGGCGCCGGTTCAACTCCGGGTGCCGGCGAATCCGCTCGATCAGCGCCTCGCACTTCCAGCCGATGCGCCCGGCGATGCACAGCCGGGCCGGGGAGCCGCTGGCCCAGACGCGCTCGAAGGCATCGATCAGGTAACCGTGGTTCTTGCGCGGCTCGATGGTGCTGACCATCAGGAAGACCGCTGCCGGGTCCTTGAACAGCTGCGCCAGGTCCGGGTCGATCCGCGGGTTTGCGTTGCACTGGTCGAGTTCCGAACCCAGGTGGAAATAGTCGAACCAGCGTTGTGCCACCTGGTCGCGACCGACCCGGCGCAGCATCTCGTCGCGAACCTGGTCGCGGATGGTCGCGGAAATGGCGATATAGCCGTCGGCGGTGCGTGCGATCCAGTCGAACCAGTGGTTGAACACCCGGACCAGCCCGGCGTCGCAGAACTGCGGGTGGGTCAGGGGGATCAGGTCGTAGATCACCGAGACGATGCCCACGCCGTCGCGCTTGAGCTGTTCGGCCAGGGGGAAGAAGTCGGCGTGCCAGGACGAGTCCAGCAGCACCAGCTGGTCCCCTGGCCGATGTTGCAGCGGTGCGCAGCGCTGGGGGATTTCGTCCACGTTCACCAAGCGGTTGCACAGGCGCAGGGGAATGCTGAGAAAGGCGAAGGCTGCCAGGCGGCACGCCACATAGAGCAAGCGCCGCAGGATGGCTGAATCGGCAAAGGGCTGGCGCCGCTCCAGGGTCCGGTGGCGCAGCCAGAAGACATGGGCCATCTGTTCCAGGCGCACCCGCAGCCCCATCAGGTTCCAGCGTTTGGTTTTCAACGGCTTCAGGCTCAATACCCGGTAGAGCTTGCCCTTGAGCATGACCACCGGGATGCATTCCACCCAGGCATCGGCCGCGGGCAGTTCCCGGATCACGTTGCGCACCACCCTCTGGATGCCCGAGTTGGTCTCGGGGTGTTCGAACACATAGGTGCATTCAATCAACAGTCGGGTCATGGCGCTGCTCGCCGAGTCATGGATCGGGTGGGCTGCCGGGGCGAGCGCTCGATACGGGTCTTGGCCTGCAGCCAGGAGCAGCCGACGAAGTCTTCCTGACGGTTGTTGATGACATGGAACACCAGGCCGTAGTCGCGCCATTCGAAGTTGCGGTCCAGGTGCGAGTCCAGCCGCGACAGGCTCAGTGCCACCGAGTAGTTGCCCTTGCCCAGGCCCATGGTGAAGGCAAAACGGAAGGTGACCCGTTCACCGGCGCCCAGGTCGGTCAGGGCCTGGTCCAGGCGATGGGTGTTGATGCCATACATGGGCTGGCCGAGACGGTCCTTGATCATGAAGCCCAGTACCAGCCGCTCGATGTCCTGGCGCACCTCGACCTGCACCTCCAGCACTACTGGCTGGCCGACTTCGGCCACCTCGATCGAACGCTCGCGCTCGTCGCGCAGGTGCACACTGAGGATCCCGGCTTCGCCGGTGCCGGAAATGGTCCGTACCTGACCGTTGGCCAGCATTTCCTGGCGTACCGTCTGGCCTTCGCGCTCGGCGAGCATGGCGTTGTAGTAGTCCATCACTTCTTCCGGCTTGCCGTGCATGGCCACGCGGCCCTGTTCCAGCAGGATCGCGGTGTCGCAGATCGACTGGATCGCCGAGCGGTCATGGGACACGATCAGCAGGGTGGTGCCGGCACGGCGGAAGCTGCGGATACGCTCGAAACTCTTGTGCTGGAAGTAGGCGTCGCCCACCGACAGCGCTTCATCGACGATCAGGATGTCCGGGCGCCGTGCCGTGGCCACGCTGAACGCCAGGCGCATCTGCATGCCGCTGGAATAGGTGCGCACCGGCTGGTCGATGGCCTCGCCGATTTCGGCGAAGGCTTCGATGTCCGGCATCAGGCCTTCGATGTCCTCCACCTGCATGCCCAGCAACTGGCCGGCCATGACCACGTTCTGGCGCCCGGTGAAGTCCGGGTGAAAGCCCATGCCCAGTTCCAGCAGGGCCGCGACCCGGCCCCGCAGCTGGATCTCGCCGCAGGTGGGCTGGGTGGTGCCGGTGATCATTTTCAGCAGGGTGCTCTTGCCGGCGCCGTTGACCCCGACTATGCCCACGGCCTGGCCCGGTTCGATCGCGAAGTCGACGCCCTGCAGCACCCAGTGCAGTTGATGGCGCGGTCTGGAAAACGGGATCAGCCACTCGAACAGCCGGCTCCAGCGGTTCGGGTACTGCTTGTAGGCCTTGCCCAGGCCGGTGACGCGTATCTGTCCCATCAGAGCTCATCCACCATTTCACCGACGCGCTGGCGGAATAGCCGCAGCCCCATGCCACAGAACAACAGGCTGATCACCAGCATCGGGATCAGCGAACTCCACTGCGGCCACTGGCCGTACAGGAACAGGTTCTGGTAGCTGTGCATCAGCGCGGTCAGCGGGTTGAGCGCCAGCAGGCGCTGGATCGCTTCGGGCAGGATGCCGATGGGGTAGACGATGGGCGTCAGCCAGAACCAGAACTGCAGGACGATGCCGTAGAACTGCGCGACATCGCGGAAGAACACGTTCAGCACCCCGAGAATCATCCCCAGGCCGGCGCAGAACAGCACCTGCAACAGCAGCAGGGGCACCAGCGCCAGCAGGGCCAGGCCCGGCAGCCGCCCGGTGATCAGCAGGAAGCCGAGGAACAGGCCGAGGATGATCGCGAAGTTGATGCCGGCGTTGAGCAGCACGATCACCGGCAGGCAGATGCGCGGGAAGCTGATCTTCTTCAGCAGGTTGGCGTTTTCCAGGAACATGCTCTGGCTGCGCAGGGTCAGCTCGGAAAACAGGCCCCAGGTCAGCAGGCCGGCGCACA
Organism: Pseudomonas sp. NPDC089530; assembly: GCF_050280705.1. Taxonomy (NCBI): domain Bacteria; kingdom Pseudomonadati; phylum Pseudomonadota; class Gammaproteobacteria; order Pseudomonadales; family Pseudomonadaceae; genus Pseudomonas; species Pseudomonas sp. NPDC089530. Next base: position 30,275 of record NZ_JBNNVU010000013.1, read on the forward strand.
GGTAGACGCTGTAGGCCAGGCCGTCCTCCACGCCCGGCAGGCGAGCGCGCATCACCTGGGAAAAGATCACCGTGTAGACGACGATCATCGACAGCGGGTTGAGCACCGTCCACAGGGCGCCGAACAGCGAGTTGCGATAACGCGCCTGGAACTCGCGCTGCACGCTGCCGAGGATGAAGCCCCGGTAGCTGCGCAGCGAGCGGTACAGATTGAGCAGCATCAGGCCGTCCTGCCGTATTGGTCTTCGAAGCGGACGATATCGTCCTCGCCCAGGTATTCGCCGCTCTGCACTTCGATGATGACCAGGTCGATCACCCCGGGGTTCGCCAGCCGGTGCTTGTGCCCGGCGGCGATGAAGGTGGATTCGTTGCTGTTGACCAGATGCGAGCCATCGCCGTTGTTGGTGACCATGGCCGTGCCCTTGACCACCACCCAGTGTTCGTTGCGGTGGTGGTGCATCTGCAGCGACAGCGCCGCGCCCGGCTTGACCACGATCTTCTTGATCTTGAAGCCCGGGCCTTCCTCCAGCACGGTGTAGCTGCCCCAGGGCCGGCTGACCGTGCGGTGCAGGCGGTAGGCTTCGTGATTGCGGTCCTTGAGCTGGCGGGCCACCTGGCGCACGTCCTGGGCGCGGTCGGCGTGGGCCACCAGGATGGCGTCGGCGGTTTCGACCACGATCAGGTTGTCGACGCCCACCGTGGCGATCATGCGGCCTTCGCTCTGCACGAAGTTGCCGTGGCTGTCGATGAACAGCGCTTCGCCGCTGGCGCGGTTGTCCTGGGCATCGGCGTCCACCAGGGCACTGATGGCGCCCCAGGAGCCGATGTCGCTCCAGTCGAAGCGGGCCGGAACGACGGCCACCTGGTCCGATACCTCCATCAACGCGTAGTCGATGGATATATCCGGCATTTCGGCGAAATGCTCCGCCGACAACTCATGCTGGGTAATGCGGCCGGTCTCCACTGGCGTGCTCGCGGCCAGGCAGGCGCGTCCCTGCTCCAGCAGCTCGGGGGCATGCTGTTGCAGCTGGGCCAGCAGGGTGGCGACGGTGAAACAGAACATGCCCGAGTTCCACAGGAAGCGGCCGCTTTCCAGGTAACCCAGGGCGGTCTTCAGGTCGGGTTTTTCCACGAAGCGCAGCACCCTGGCGGCGCCGCGGTCGTCGAGGGCGGAGCCCGATTCGATGTAGCCGAAGCCGGTCTCCGGTGCGTCCGGGGTGACGCCGAAGGTGACCAGGTGCCCGGTTTCGGCCAGTTGCGCGGCATGGGCGACCGCGCTTTTGAAGGCCTCTTCGTGGCGGATCAGGTGGTCGGCCGGCATCACCACCAGGGTCGCCTGGTCGCCGTACCGGGCCTGCATGGCCAGGGCCGCGACGGCGATGGCCGGGGCCGTATTGCGGCCCGAAGGTTCGAGAATGAAATGCCCGTGGTGCCGATCCAGCCTGGCGGCCTGGAAGTGATCCTTGCTCTGAAAGTAGTGGTCGCGGTTGGTCACGGTGACGATGTCGCCGCTACCGGCCAGCAACATGGCGGCGCGGCGGTAGGTCTTGCCCAGCAGGCTCTGCCCGTCGGGCAGGGTCATGAAGGGCTTGGGATGGCCTTCGCGCGATACCGGCCACAACCGGGTCCCGGCACCGCCGGAAAGAATCACTGGAATCAGCATGCCTCACTCCTTGGCGACACGTTTCATATCCGCATCCATCATCATGCGGATCAGGGTTTCCAGATCGGTCCTGGGTTTCCAGCCGAGCACCCGCTGGGCCTTGGCCGGGTTACCCAGCAGCACGTCGACTTCCGCGGGGCGGAAGAACGCCGGATCGATCTTCACGTAGTCACGGTAGTTCAGGCCGACGTGTTCGAAAGCGATCCGGCACATCTCGCGCACGGTGGTGGTCACCCCGGTGGCGACCACGAAGTCATCGGCCTTGCTCTGTTGCAGCATCAGCCACATGGCTTCGACATAGTCACCGGCGAAGCCCCAGTCGCGCTTGGCGTCGATGTTGCCCAGGCGCAGTTCCTGCTGCTTGCCCTGTTTGATCCGGGCGGCGGCGTCGGTGACCTTGCGGGTCACGAACTCGATGCCGCGCAGGGGCGATTCGTGGTTGAACAGGATGCCGCTGCTGGCGTGCAGGCCGAAGCTCTCGCGATAGTTCACGGTGATCCAGTGCCCGTAGAGCTTGGCCACGCCGTAGGGGCTGCGCGGGTAGAACGGGGTGTTCTCGTCCTGTTGCTCGGCCTGGATCAGGCCGAACATTTCACTGGTGGAGGCCTGGTAGAAGCGGGTCTGCGGGCTGAACTGGCGGATTGCCTCGAGCAGATGGGTGACCCCCAGCCCGTCGACGATGCCGGTGGTCACCGGCTGGTCCCAGGAGGCGGCGACAAAGCTTTGCGCCGCCAGGTTGTAGACCTCGTCGGGGGCGGCCTTGATCACGGCCCGCTGCACGGAGCAGGCGTCGGCCATGTCCCCGTCCAGGTAGCGGATCTCGCCCTCGATCCCCATTTCGCGCAGGCGCCAGCGCGAGTCGCTGCTGCGCCGTGCCACCAGCCCGTGGACCTGATAGCCCTTGTCCAGCAGCAACTTGGCCAGATACGCGCCGTCTTGCCCGGTAATCCCCGTGATCAGTGCACTTTTTGTCATTCTTGTCGTACCCGTGACTCCCAGTCGGACAGGATCGCCCGCAGGGATTGTTCCAGTGTGGTTTCAGGCGTCCATCCGGTGACCTGTCGCAGCCTGGCATGGCTGCCGCGGACTCGCCGCTGTTCTGCCCGTCGCAGACGGGCGGGGTCTTGCACCAGTTGCATGTCGACCTGGGCGATATCGGCCAGCTGTTGGATCAGGCTGCGAATGCTGTGCTCCTGGCCGGAGCAGATGTTGTAGACCTGGCCCGGGGCGCCGCTGCGCAGCAGCGCCAGGTAGGCGTTCACCACGTCGGCGACATCGAGGAAGTCGCGGGTGACGTCGATATCGCCCACTTCCAGCCGGGGTGCCTGCAGGCCAAGCTTGATCCTGGCGATCTGCCGTGCCGCGCTGGCCACGGCGAAGCTGTCCAGCTGTCCGGTACCGATATGGTTGAACGGCCTGGCCACCATCACCGGCCAGCCTTCGCTCATGCCCCATTGCAGGCACAGCAGTTCGGCCGCGACTTTGCTCACCGCATAGGGATTACGCGGGCAGGGCGGCTGGTGCTCGTCGATGGGCAGGGCGCTTTCGTCGACCTGGCCGTAGACGTCGCCGGAGCTGATGTACAGGAAGGTGCCGTTGAAGCCGCGGGCCTTCAGGGCCTGCAACAGGTTGAGGGTGCCCAGCAGGTTGACCTGCAAGGTCCTGGCGGGATCGCGGAAGGCTTCGGGGACGAAGGTCTGGCCGGCCAGGTGAATCACCGCATCCGGCAACTCGGGCCACAGGTCTTGCAGGCTTTGCGGTTCGGTCAGGTCGAAGGGGGAGGCCGGCAGCAGTTCCCACCCTGAATCGGCAGCGCTCAAGCGAGATCGCAGATGACGTCCCACGAATCCACTCAGGCCCGTTACAAACAGACGCTTCTTCAAGCTGCAGCCTCTTGAAAGGAGACTTCGGCAATATCTCGACACACTAATCGTGTGAAAAGTGCGAAAACTCGGCTATATGCCAAGAACTTTCCTATTGACGAAGTTTGTTGTAGTTGTTTGGCGCTCAATCTGTGCCAATCGCGTTTGAATTTCAACAAGTCCTACCGTGACCGGTAAGTTCTCGTTTTTTAGCTTAGGAAATATCTGGTCGAGAGGTTCCCGAATCTTCAAAGGATGTGTTTAGAATGCCCCTCGTCTCGACCCAAACGATCAGAAACGGCTGCCTTCGAGCCGGCAAAAACTGACCATTAGAACAAGAACGTAGACGGGCATGAGAACGATGGACGCACGCCCTCCGGCTGGGTGTGGCCATGGCTCTACCGTCATTGTGTGAGGGTGCCAGGATGGCAGCTTCATCGTGAGATGCCATGAATTTCATTCTTTACTCGGATGTTAACGACGGCTCCATCAGTCAGAGCCTCGGGCGTCCCGAATACAGCTACTACTTCGTCCTCAAGGCCTATCGCCCGGTGCTGGAAAGCCTTGGGCGCGTGCATGTGGTGCAGGCGCCCGGCGAGGTCGACCGGCTGTATCACGAGCTGCGGCTCAAGGGCGAAGACTGCCTGTTCCTTTCGTTCACCCCACCCCAGAAAACCCCGCTCGACCTGGACTGCCCGACCCTGTGCGTGGTGGCCTGGGAGTTCGATTCGATCCCCGACGAGCACTGGGACAACGACCCGCATCAGGACTGGAGCCGTACCCTGGGCCGCCATGGCCGGGTGATCACCCTGTCCAGCCATACGGCCCGGGCGGTGCGCCGGGTGCTGGGCGAGGACTTTCCGGTGCTGGTGCTGCCCACTCCGCTGTGGGAGCGCTTCGACGCTGTTCGCGGGCAATACCCCAATGTTCCGGTCAACGCCGGCAGCACCCTGCAGATCAAGGGCTGCATCATCGACAGCCGGGTACTGGGGCTGTCCGCCGACGGCCTGATTGCGCCGGTGCTGCTGGAGGAGCCAGCCCCTGCGCCGCCCGTGGAAATCCAGAGCGCCGAAGCGCCGCCGCTGACCGTCAGGCGCCGCTTGTTCATCGCCAAGCACTATCTGCGCGAGTGGCTCAGGGCGCTGAGCGGCGGCGAATGGCGCCGGCCGCTGTTCATCAGCAAGCACTATGTCCGCGAATGCTATCGCGAGGGGCTGCGGGACCTGGTCCCCGAACGCCTGCAGGCGCTGATGGCCAAGAGGCGTCCGCCTGTTGCGCTGCCGGAGCCTGTGCCCGCGACGGAGCCGGAACACCCCCAGGCCAGCCTCCCGGCCACCGACCAGCAGGTGGAGTGCCAGGTCGATGGCGTGGTCTATGTCAGCGTGTTCAACCCCGACGACGGGCGCAAGAACTGGCATCAACTGATTACCGCGTTCTGCTGGGCGATGCGCGACACCGAAGACGCCACCCTGGTGTTGAAGATGACCCAGAACGACCTGTCGACCTACTACGTCGAGATCCTGACCCTGCTCTCGCAGCTGGCGCCCTTCAGCTGCCGGGTCGTGGCCCTGCACGGTTACCTGGACGACGAGCGGTTCGCCCGGCTGTACGGCGCGGCGAGTTTCTACGTCAACGCCTCGCGTTGCGAGGGCCTGTGCCTGCCGCTGATGGAGTTCATGGCCTGCGGCAAGCCGGTGATCGCGCCGCTGCACACGGCCATGGAGGATTACCTCGACGACGAGGTGGCTTTCGTCGTCAAGTCCAGCCAGGAGCCGGCGATCTGGCCCCAGGACTCGCGCATCCTGTTCCGTACCCTGCGTCACCGCCCGGACTGGGGCTCGCTGAAGACCGCCTACCAGGACAGCTACCGCCTGGCCAGGGAAAACCCCGAGGGGTACCAGGCGATGTCCCGGGCCGCGGCCCGGCGCATGCAGGAGTACAGCAGCTTCGCCAACGTACAGGGGCGCCTGCGGGACTTCCTCGCGCAGGCCCCGTCGACCGAGGCCGGCGGCGCCTCTTCCCTGGCTGTCGCGGGTAACGCCTGATGCTGATCCTCATCCATTCGGAAACCAACAAGAGCAACATCCGGCAGAACCTGGGCCGCCCCGAGTACAGCTACTACTTCGTGCTCAAGGAGTTCCGGCCGGTGCTGGAGCGCCTGGGCCAGGTACTGGAAGTCAGCCACCCCGACGAGCTGGTGGACCGCCTGTATTTCGACTGCCGGAGCCGGGGCGAGGACTGTATTTTCCTGTCGTTCTCGCCGCCCCATCGCACGGCCGAGCATTACGCCTGCCCGACCATCCCGGTGTTCGCCTGGGAGTTCAGCACCATCCCCACCGAAAGCTGGCAGGGCGAGCCGCGCCACGATTGGCGGCGGGTCCTGGGGGCTTCGGGGGCGGCGATCACCCACTCCAGTTTCACTGTGCAGGCGGTGCGCGACGCAATGGGCGAGGACTATCCGATCTGTGCCATTCCCGCCCCGGTCTGGGATCGGTTCGCCCACCGTGGGCAACAACTGGGCAAGCAGGCGCGGGCGTCCCGGGTGACCCTCAACCTGCGCGGCCTGTTGCTCGACAGTCGGACCCTGGACCTGCGCCCCTACGGCCCCGACGCGCTGCGCGAAGGCACGCCGGTGGCGTTCGACGCCCCGCCCCGGGATTGCCAGCTGGAGCTCGACGGGGTGATCTACACCTCGGTGTTCAACCCCTACGACGGGCGCAAGAACTGGCAGGACATGATCAGTGCCTTCTGCACCACCTTCCGCGACTGCGAAGACGCCACGCTGGTGCTGAAACTGACCCACCACGATATCGGCAACGCCCTGGGCGACATGCTGCACCACCTCTACAAGAACCAGTCCTATCGCTGCCGCATCGTGCTGATCCACGGTTTCCTGGCCGATGCGGACTACGAGCGGCTGGTGGAGGCCACCAGCTACGTGGTGAACTCCTCGTTCGGCGAAGGGCAGTGCCTGCCGCTGATGGAATTCATGTCCTGCGGCAAGCCGGCGGTAGCGCCGTGCAACACGGCGATGGCTGACTACATCGACCCGGACAACAGCTTCATCGTCGACTCCACCGATGAACTGACCGCCTGGCCCCACGATCCCCGGGCCGCCTACCGGACCCTGCGCTACATCACCAACTGGGATTCGCTGTGCGCAGCCTATCGCGCCAGCTACGACGTCGCCCTGCAGGATCCTGAGCGTTATGCGCGGATGTCGGACCACGCGATCGCAAGCCTGCAGCGTTTCTGCAGCCAGGCCACGGCCGAACAGCGCCTCGGCGAGTTTTTCCGCCAGGTGCTGGAGCAGCGCCTGGCGCCTGCCGCCTCCGGGCAGCCGGCGTGATGCGGGCGTTTCTGCGACGTTTGCGCCGGGGCGCGCCATTGCCCGCGCCGTTGCCGGCCGAGCCGCCCAGGCCGGTGTCCCCCCGGGATTGCGGCTTGCGCGACGCCATGCTCGATGGCTGGTTCCGCTCCGAGACCGGCGAGCTGCTCAAGGGTTTTGCCATCGGCCCCGAGGACACCCTGCTCGATGTCGGCTGCGGCGAAGGCGTGGCGACCCTGTTCGCCATGCGCCAGGGCGCCTCGGTGATTTTCACCGACAGCGAATGGGACAAGGTGCGCGACCTGGCCCGGCAGGTCGACGAGCAATCGGACGTCACGGCCCTGGGGCTGGTCAGCAACAGCCTGCCGTTGCCGCTGGCGTCGGGTTGCGCCAGCAAAGTGGTGTGCATGGAGGTGCTGGAACACATCGAACAGCCCGAGCCGTTCCTGGCCGAGCTGGTGCGCATGGGGCGCCCGGGCGCGCAGTACCTGATCAGCGTCCCGGACCCGGTGGGCGAGCATTTGCAGAAGGGCATCGCGCCGCCCGGCTACTACCGCGCGCCGAACCATGTGCAGATCTTTTCCCGCGAGGGCTTTGGCCAGATGCTCGAGGATGCCGGGCTGGTCATCGAACACCGGCAGGCCACGGGCTTTTTCTGGGTCATGGGCATGATCTTTTTCTGGGCCAGCGAACGGGCCGCCGGACGGGAGCCGCCGGGCGCGGTGCGCGACCGCATCCAGGCGCCTTACCCGGCGCTGATGGAAGGCTGGGCGCGAACCTGGGAAGAGCTGCTGGCGCAACCCGACGGGCTGGCGATCAAGCAGGTGCTGGACGGCTTCATGCCGAAGAGCCAGGTCATCATCGCCCGCAAACCGCTGGCTGAGCCGTCTTGAACCACAAGCGGATCGTGGACATCGAGCTGCTGCGGGGCATCGCCGTGCTGGGGGTGGTGTTCCACCATCTGCAGGGCAATCTCTTTCCCGGCGGTCTCGCCTGGCTGGGCGATATCGCGGCCTATGGCCAGTTCTGGTGGGGCGTGGACCTGTTCTTCGCCATTTCCGGTTTTGTCATCGCCCGTAGCCTGATCCCGCAATTGCGCGCCTGCACCAGCGGCCAGCAGTGCTGGCAACGGACCCGCGACTTCTGGATTCGCCGCGCCTTTCGCCTGTTGCCCTCGGCGTGGTTGTGGCTGCTGCTGATGCTGCTGGCCAGCCTGTTCCTCAACCGCTCCGGGGCTTTCGGCAGCCTGCACGCCAACCTGTGGGCGACCCTGGCCGGTGTGCTGCAATTTGCCAATTTTCGGTTTGCCGAGAGCTTTTTCCACTACGAGTACGGCGCCAGTTTCGTCTACTGGAGCCTGGCGCTGGAGGAGCAGTTCTATCTGCTGCTGCCGTTGCTAGTGCTGCTGTGCCGCAAGTATCTGGTCTGGGTGTTGCTGGCACTGGTCGTCGTGCAACTGTTCACCTTGCGTTCGGTGCTGTTGATGTTCGTCCGTACCGATGCCATGGCCCTGGGCGTGTTGCTGGCGCTGTGGACGGCGCGGGCCAGCTACCGGCGCTGGGAGCCGAGGCTGCTGGGGCGTCCGGGGCTCGGCCCGCTGCTGTTGGTCCTGGGCTGCCTGGGCATGGGCTGGCTGGCGACCGATGGGTTCAATGTCACCCACTACCGGGTCGGCGTCCTGGCCGTGCTCTGCGCGGCGCTGGTGTGGATCGCTTCCTACGACCGCGACTACCTGCTGCCCCGCGGCGCGTTGAAAAGCCTGCTGGCCTGGGTCGGCAGCCGTTCCTACGGGATTTACCTGATCCATATCCCGGCGTTTCTGCTGATCCGCGAAGCCTGGTTCCGCCTGGGGCCCCTGGGGAGCACCCCGAGCGACCAGCCGCTGCTGGCCCTGGCCGGCGCCGTGGGCCTGCTGCTGGCGCTGAGCGAACTCAACTACCGCGGCATCGAGCTGCCCCTGCGCAACCGAGGGGCCGAGCTGGTGCGGCGCCTGGGCACATCCCGCTCTTCCGTTCCTTCCCCTGGAGTCACCTCATGCTGAGCCTTCTGAAAAAACTCACGGCGAGCGCTCCCGCGGCCGTGACCCCCGACGCACCGCCGCCGGCCAAGGTCGACCCGTACATGCTGGGTTTGCAGGACGCCACGCTCAGCGGCTGGTTCAACCAGGAAACCGGCGAGTTGTTCACCGGCTTTGCGGTGACGGCCGAGGACACCCTGCTCGACGTCGGCTGCGGCGACGGCGGCAACGTGCATTTCTGCGGGATGCGCGGGGCGAAGATCATCATTGCCGATATCGATGCGGCCAAGGTCGAGGCCACGCGCCAGCGCCTGAGCGATACCCCGGCCCGCAGCGTCGAATGCCATGTCACCGACTGCAATCCGCTGCCGATTGCCGATGGCACCGCCAGCCGCGTGGTGTCCACCGAAGTCATCGAGCATGTGGACGACCCGGCGCAGTTTCTCTCCGAGCTGGTGCGGGTCGGCCAACCGGGCGCGCTGTACCTGTTGAGCGTGCCGCACCCCAGCTCCGAGGCGCTGCAAAAGGACATCGCCGCCCCCGAGTATTTCCAGAAACCCAACCACATCCGCATCATTGGCGAAGAGCAGTTCAAGCAGATGGTCGGCGATGCCGGGCTGGAGGTGCTCAGCCATAGCCAGTACGGCTTCTACTGGTCGTTGTGGATGCTGTTGTTCTGGGAAGCCAAGGTCGACTTCAGCAACCCCGACCACCCGTTGCTCGAGCACTGGGCCAACACCTGGCGGGCCGTCCTCGACTCGCCGCGCGGCGCGCAGATCAAGCAGGCGCTGGACGCCGTGGTTGCCAAGAGCCAGGTCATCATCGCCCGCAAGCCAGGTTAGGCACGTCCCTGTAGCCGCTGCCGAGCAACGCGAGGCTGCGATCGCGGCCGCAGGACGCGCCAGGTTTCAACACCGCTGAGGCCCCGCGGGCCTTACGCAGCCTGCGGCAGCGGCTACAGGGCTCGCTTCAGGCTTGCTGGACGAAGGTCAGGCGCAGGGCGAAGCCGATCAGCAGGCTGCCGAACAGCCATTGCTGGACCCGCTGGGCGGTGTGGTTGTGCGCCAGCCAGCGGCCGATCCTGGCGCCGGCCAGGGCGTAGGCGCAGTCGAACAGCAAGCCCACCAGCACCAGCAGCAGGCCAAGGCTGGCGAACTGCGCGGCCACGGGGCCGGCCTGCGGGTCGACGAACTGCGGCAGCAGCACCGAGCAGAACAACAGCGCCTTGGGGTTGAGCAGGTTGGTCAGCAGGCCGCGGCGGACCGCTTCGCGCCAGCGCAGGGTGCCGGCCACCTGATTGCCCTCCAGGCTGGGTAGCAGGTTCGAGCGCAGGCACTGCACGCCGAGCCACAGCAGGTACGCGGCGCCCCCCAGGCGTACCACCTCGAAGGTCCAGGGCGCCGCCTTGAACAAGGTGGCCAGGCCCAGCGCCGCCAGCGCCACGTGGCAACCCCGGGCCAGCGCCAGGCCCGCCGCGGTGGCCAGCGCCAGGTTCTTGCCCTGACGGGCGCCGGTTTGCAGCAGCAGGATCATGTCGGGGCCGGGCAGCAGATAAACCACCGCCAGAGCCAGGAAAAACACCCAGAGTTGCGCCACCTTGCCACCCCTTTCGTTGTCGAGTCGGTGCAGGAATTCTAGGGCCGAAGGGCAGGGCAGGTGCTTGCGTAGTCAGCCCGCATCCGGGCTGAAATTGGCATAATCTTTCTCTTTGACCTGGAGTGGCTATCGGAATATGCCAAAAATGAAACTGGACGCTTACGACCGCAAGATCCTCGCCGCCCTGCAGCGCGATGGCCGCCTGAGCAATGTGCAACTGGCGGAGGAGATCGGCCTGTCCGCCTCGCCCTGCCTGCGCCGGGTGCGGATGCTGGAAGAGGCCGGGGTGATTCGCGGTTACCAGGCCAACCTCGACCGCGACGAAGTCGGCCTGGGGCTGACGGTGTTCGTCGGGGTCAAGGTCGAGCGCCATACGGACGAGCATTCCGAGGCCTTTCACCGGGCGGTGACGGCGCTGCCGGAAGTGCTTTCGGCGTTCCTGGTGTCCGGCGAGTCGGACTTCCTGTTGCAGGTGGTGGTGCCGGACCTGCGCGCCTATGACCACTTCCTGACTGGCAGCCTGTTGAAACTGCCGGGCGTCAGCGATATCCGCAGCAATTTCGCGATCCACACGGTGAAAACCCCGGGGCCGTTGCCATTGGGGCATCTGCCGACCTGAAGGGTCTAGATCTGCGTCGCCATCCCTTCCACGTTCATCGCCGCCTGGCGCAAGGCTTCGGAGCGGGTCGGGTGGGGGTGGCAGGTCAGGGCGATGTCTTCGGCCGAGGCGGAAAACTCCATGGCCACGCAGTATTCGCCGATCATTTCGCTGACGCTCGGTCCGACTAAATGCACGCCGAGGATTTCATCGGTCTGGGCGTCCGCCAGGACCTTGGCGAAACCTTCGGTCTCGTGGTTGATCTTGGCCCGGCTGTTGGCCGTGAAAGGGAATTTGCCCACCTTGTAGGCCCGGCCTTCGGCCTTGAGCTGCTCCTCGGTCTGGCCGACGCTGGCCAGCTCCGGCCGGGTGTAGATCACGCTGGGGATCAGCGCGTAATTGACCTCGCCGGCCTTGCCGACGATCTGCTCGATACAGGCCATGGCCTCGTCTTCGGCCTTGTGGGCGAGCATCGGCCCGGAGGTGACGTCGCCGATCGCCCAGACTCCGGGCGCCTCGGTGCGGTGCTGGCGGTTGGCGAGCATGCCGCGGGGGTCGGTGCTCAGGCCGACATTCTCCAGGCCCAGGCCGGAGGTATAAGGCCGGCGCCCGATAGCCACCAGCACATAGTCGGCTTCCAGCAGCTCCGCGCTGCCGCCCGCCGCCGGTTCCAGGCTCAACTGCACACCGTCGGCCGAGCTGCTGGCGCGGGTGACCTTGGTGCCGAGCCTGAAGGCGATCCCCTGCTTGCCCAGGGCCCGCTGCAGGGTCTTGCCAGCCTCGGCGTCGACCCCGGGGCAGATCCGGTCGAGGTACTCGATCACCGTCACTTCGGCGCCCAGGCGCCGCCACACCGAGCCCAACTCCAGGCCGATCACCCCGGCGCCGATCACCACCAGATGCTTGGGCACTTCGCTGAGGGACAGCGCGCCGGTGGAGTCGAGGATGCGCAGGTTGTCGATCTCCACCCCGGGCAACGGCGTCGGCTCGGAGCCCGTGGCGATCACGATGTCCTTGGCCTGCAAGCGGGTCTTGCCCCCGGCGCTGTCGGTCACCGTGACCAGGCCCGGGCCGTCGATATGGCCCCAGCCCTTGATCCAGTCGACCTTGTTCTTGCGCAACAGGAACTCGACGCCTTTGGTCAGGCCCGCCACGCTGTCGTCCTTCTGCTTCATCATCTGGGCGAGGTTGAGGCGGGGCTGGACCTCGATGCCCAGCTCGGCGAATGCCTTGCCCGTGGCCGCCTCGTACAGCTCCGAGGCATGCAGCAGGGCCTTGGACGGCATGCAGCCGACGTTCAGGCAGGTGCCGCCGAGGGTGTCGCGGCCTTCCACGCAAGCGGCCTTGAGCCCCAGCTGGCCGGCGCGAATGGCGGCGTTGTAGCCACCGGGACCTCCACCGAGGATGACGACGTCGTAGCGGCTCATGGCTTGTTCTCCTGCTGTCGGAAAGAAGATTTCAAAGGAAGTCGAACAAAAAATTATGACCGTAATATGAGCGCGCAAAGTAGCACTGGTCAAGCAGGAGAGTGCACGCCCCTGTGTAGGAGCGAAGCTTGCTCGCGATCCGCGCAGCGGCCATTGATTGCGGTGGTCGGTCTGGCGCTATCGCGAGCAAGCTTCGCTCCTACAGGGGGTGGAGGGTGTTCAGGTCCACCAGTAGCGCACCAGGTGGAAGAAGATCGGCGCGGCGAAACACACTGAGTCCAGGCGGTCGAGCATGCCGCCGTGGCCTTCGATCATGTGGCCCCAGTCCTTCACCCCGCGGTCGCGCTTGATCGCCGACATGACGATGCCGCCGGCGAAGCCCAGCAGGTTGATCAGCAGGGCGATCAGGAACGACTGCCAGAGGCTGAACGGGGTGATCCACCACAGCGCGCCGCCGATCAGCGAGGCCAGCAGGATGCCGCCGACAAAACCTTCCACGGTCTTGGACGGCGAGAGCCGCGGGGCGATCTTGCGTTTGCCGAAGAGTTTTCCACAGACGTACTGCAGCACGTCCGACATCTGCACCACGATCACCAGGTAGGCGATCAGCAGCAGGTTGCGCCCTTCGTAGCCGGGAATGTCCAGGGTCAGCAGCGCCGGCACGAACGACACGCAGAACACCGCGATCATCAGGCCCCACTGGACCTTGGAGGCGCGCTCCAGGAAGTGCGTGCTGTCGCCGCCCAGGGACGCGAGGATCGGCAGCAGCAGGAACACATAGACCGGGATGAAGATCGAGAACAGCCCGTACCAGTCGAAATAGATCAGCAGGTACTGCAGGGGCAGGGCCAGGTAGAACGCCGCCACCAGCGCCGGGTAGTCGCTGCGCCGGGTCGGCATCAGGGTCAGGAACTCGCGCAGGGCATAGAAGGACACCGCGTAGAACAGCAGGATCACCGCGCTGGTGCCGAGCCAGAAGGCGACGCCGATCACCAGCACCATCACCCACCAGGCGTTGATGCGCGCGTTGAGGTTGTCGATCACCGAGTTCTCTGCGCCCCGGGTGCGCAGTTTCAGCAGCAGGCCGATCAGCGAGGCGAGCAACAGTACGGCGCCGATCCCGCCGAACAACATCAGGGTTTGCCTATCCATTTCAAGCATGCTCCGGGGCCAGGGCCAGCAGCGCCGCACGGCTGCGTTCGAGGAATTGTGTCTTGTCTTCGCCCTCTTCGAGGATCAGCGGGGCGCCAAAGCTGGTGGTGCACAACAGGGGCAGCGGCAGGAAGCGGCCCTTGGGCATCACGCGGTTGAGGTTGGCGATCCACACCGGAATTACCTGGGCCTGTGGATAACTCTTAGCCAGGTGGTAGAGGCCGCTCTTGAACGGCAGCAGGCCGTCTTCCTCCAGATTGCGCGTGCCCTCGGGGAAGATGATCAGCGAGTCGCCGTCGGCCAGGGCGTCGAGCATCGGCTGCAAGGGGTTATCCACAGGCTCCTTGCGCTCGCGGTCGATCAGCACGCCGTTGAACACGCGGTTGATGATGTAGCGGCGCAGCGGGTGGGCCTGCCAGTAATCGGCGCCGGCCACCGGCCGCGTCATCTTGCGCAGGGCGGGGGGCAGCGAGGCCCAGAGCAGCACGAAGTCGCCGTGGCTGCTGTGGTTGGCGAAGTAGATGCGCTGCACCGGCTGCGGCCCGCAACCGAGCCACAGGCTGCGGGCGCCGGTGATGGTGCGGGCGGCGGAGGTGATGAGGGTGGCGACCAGGGGTTCGAGCATGAGAATTCCTTATCCGGCGATGGCCAGCCAGGGGCTGGCCAGGATGAAGCCCAATGTCAGCAGTACTTGCGCCGCCAGCAGCCAGGCCTGGCGCCGCAGCAGGTCGAGCGCGCCACGGCTGCGCTGCGGCCACGGGCGGCCGCCGGCGTTCGCCGGTTGCAGGCCGAGGGCGCTCAGCGCCTGGTCCAGCTCGCGGCTGCGTTCGGCGAGCGGCAGCGGACTGTCCGCCACCCGCTGGAACAGCTCGGCATCGAAGGCCACCCGCAGCGCCCAGTACTTTTGCAGCACGCCCAGTACCAGCAGGGCGACGCTCAGGGCCGTGACCCAGGGGGCGGACAGGCCCAACAGCCATTGGCCGAGGCCGAGCAGGGCGCCGAGCAGCGCCAGGCCTGTGGATAACAGGTCCAGCCCATGCCCGCGGCGCAACAGGCTCGCCACCGCATGCAATTCCATATCAGTGGCCATGGCCGCTCCCCAGGGTTGTGGATAACGGCTCCAGGGCCAGACGGTGCGCGGCGTGCAGGACGATCTGCGGGCGTGCGCGGCGGATCTGCACCAGGGCCGCGTCGACGCTGGCGGCGCGGCCTGTGGACAACAGCCAGGCGGCCACGGCGGTGGCGCTGCGCGAATAACCCAGGGCGCAGCAGACCAGCAGCGGCCCGTGTTTGCGCAGGTGTTCGATGGCTTGCGCGGCCTCGCGGCATTGCAAGGGGGTGGGGGCGGTCAGGTCGAGCACCGGCAGGCTGCGATAAGCCAGGTGGCGACCGTCCAGGGACAGTTCGGCACACAGGTCGAGCACCGCGCTGAACCGGCTGTCCTGCAGCTCGCCGGGGGTGGGGATGCGTCCCAGCCAGACGTTATCCACAACCTCGTCGGGCTGTGGATGGCGACGGGTCCACAGCCGGGAGTTGATCCAGGCCGCCGCCAGATAGGGCGCCAGCAGCCAGCGCGCGGCGCTGCCGAGGCGGCCGTCGGTACCTTTCTGGAAGCCCGGGGCATCGAACAGCCCGTAGTTCAGCGCCACCACCAGCAGCGCCACCGCCGGCCACAGCAGCCACAGCCAGGCGCCGCCCAGGGCGAAGGCCGGGATCGCCAACGCTAGCGCTCCCAGGGTGTAGCGCAACGCCAGGCGCCAGCGTTGGCGATCGCCAGCCAGCCGCAGGTTCTGCAGCAGGCCGGGACGGTCCAGCGGCCACAGCCAGACGCACAGCCAGCCGGCCAGGGCGCCGGTGGGCAAGTCGATAAAGTGGTGTTGATAAGTGGTCAGCACCGACACCCCGATCAGGGCGAACCAGCCGTGCACCAGCCAGCGCCAGGCGCCCTGGATATGCCGCGCATAGCACACCCAGAGCACCACCAGCAGCGCGATATGCAGCGACGGCGCCTGGTTGAACGGCTTGTCGAAACCGGCCAGCACGTCGAACAGCCAGCCGAACAGGCCATCCAGCTCCGGCCGCTGGAAGGTGAAGCGCAACGGCCAGAGCAGGAAGCAGCTGACGGCGATGACCTGGGCGGTCAACAGGCGCAAGGCATGGCGCTTGAGCTCCGCGCGGCTGTTGGGCAGCAGCAGGGAAAAGCCGTACAGCAGGTCGATCGACCAGTAGGGCACGATGGTCCAGGCCCAGAACGGCATGTGCCGCTCCCAGTCGAACACCAGGCTGCCGACTTCGGCGCGCTGCGCGGTGACCCAGGTGGCGAAGCCATAGGTGCCGAAGAACAGCGGCGCCAGCAGCAACAACCAGAGCACCGCGGGCTTCAGCAGGCCGGGCTCGCGGGTGGCGATGGCGGCGACGGTCATCATTGCACCCGCTGCGCCAGGGACACGCTGAAGATGCCCCATTGATCGACCCGCAGGGTGATCCGGCGAAAGCCTGCGGCTTCCACCAACTGGTCCATCTCCGCCTGGGTGCGGCGGCGCATGACCCAGGCCTGCCCCGCGCGGTGGCTGGTCAGGGCGCGGGCGATCAGCTCCAGCTGCGGGTGCCACGGCTGCCCGGTGTAGACCAGGTAGCCGCCCGGTTCCACGGCGGCGGCCAGGCCGGCCAGGGAGTCGCCGACCATCTGGTTGTCGGCGAAGAGTTCGTACAGGCCGGAGACCACCGCCAGGGTCGGTTTGGGGTCCAGGGCCGCGAGGTCGTTGCGGTCGAAGGCATCGCCTTTGACGAACCGGGCGATCTGCCCCAGGCCCTTCTCGGTGATCAGCGCGCTGCCGTCGCGCACGTTGATGTCGCTGTAGTCGCGCAGCAGGATCGACTCGGGCAGCGGGTTGACGCCCTGCAGGGCTTCGAGAATGTAGCGCCCGTGGCCGGCGGCGATATCGACGATGCGCACCTCGCGGCCCTGGTCGCGGAGTTTCTCCATGGCCAGGCGCAACAGTTCTTCCACGTGCAACTTGCGCTGGCGAATGCCGCGCCAGCCGATGGAGTTCAGGTAGTTGCGGTCGATCGCCCGGCCCACGGGCGAGGTGCCGGTGGGCTGGTTGCGGTACACGTAGTCCAGGGTGCTGCCGGAGTCGAAGCCGGTGTCGAAACCCAGCTTGACCCCGGCCGAGAGCTGGCTGCCCAGGCGCATGCTGGCGCGGGTCAGGCGCCAGTAGAGGTCGCGCGGCGAGTTGTGCGGCAGGGGCGCCGCCAGCGCTTCGGACTCGGCGCAAGTGGCGCCCAGGCGGTCGGCGTCGAGCAGGGCAGGGCGGTTCAGCGGCCGGGCGAAATTCTGCAGGATGAAGCGCCGGGCACTGGCGACGGCCGGCCCTCGGGCCTGCTCGCCAAGGGTGTCGTGGAAGAAGCCCGGCAGGATGTGTTTCTCCTTGTGCAGGCTGCCCAGGCGGTCGAAGAACTGTTCCTGGGGCTTGCGATGCACGACGAAGTCGGCGCCGGAGATCAGCAGCTGGGTCGGCACCTGGATCGCCTGGGCATCGGCCACCACCCGTTCGGCGGCTTCGTACAGGCCCAGCAGCACGTTGACCGAGATCGCCTTGGTGATCAGCGGGTCGCTGTCATAGGAGGCCACGCGCGCCGGGTCATGGCTGAGGAAGCGCGCCTTGACGTAGCTGTTGACGAAGAAGTTGCCGCGAAAGCGCCGCAGCAGCGCCAGGCCCGGACGGGCGAAAGGCACGTAGAGCTTGACCTTGAACGCCGGCGACGCCAGCACCAGGGCGCGGATGCGCGGCGCGTAATCGTGGACCCAGGTGGCGGCGATCACCGCGCCGACGCTCTGGGCCACCACCGCCATGTGTTCTTCGTCGATGCCGTGGCTGCTGCGCAGGTGATCGCAGAAGGTCTGCACGTCGCGCACGCTGGTGGCGAAGCTCGGGCTGTCGCCCCGGGCGCCGGGCGACTGGCCGTGGCCTCGGGCGTCCCAGGCGAAGAAATCGAATGCCGGCAGGTCCAGTTCGTCCACCAGGTGGGCGATCCGCGCGGAGTGTTCATGGCCGCGGTGGAACAGCAGCACGGCCTGGCGTGGTGTGTCCGGCGAGACGGCGGTGGCCGGCCAGTGGCGGTAGAACAGCTCGACGCCGTCGTGGGTGGTGAAGGTCTGGTGTTGAGCTTCGCGCATGGCAACTTCCTTATTCTGTGGGGGCGTTTTGCTGTGCTTCTTCTTGCTTGCGTACTTCGAGCAAGCCCTGGCGTACCCGGTTGATCAAGGTGTAGACCAGTAGCGCGGCGACCAGCGCCAGCGCGCCGTTGATCCAGGCGGCGCCGAGCCAACCCAGGGCGACGCCGGTGGCCAGGACGCCGAGCACGAACGCCCGGTCGCTCTTGCCCATGGGGCCGTCGTAGCGGCGCGAGGCACCGACCATCGGCCCCAGCACGCCGGCGTATTCGCTGAACAGCGCCAGCAATGCCAGCAGCACCACCAGCAGCGGGCTGACACCGGGGATCAGCGCAAAAGGCAGGATCAGCGCGCTGTCGGCGACCACGTCGCACAACTCGTTGAGGTAGGCGCCCAGGCGCGACTGCTGGCCGAATTCCCGGGCCAGCATGCCGTCGATGGCGTTCAGCGCCATGCGCAGGATCATCCACAGCGGGATCAGGATGAACAGCCAGAGATGGCTGGCGAAGCTGCCGATCAGCACGCCGACCAGCACGGAAACCGCCCCCGCCAGCAGGGTGATCTGGTTGGCCGTGGTGCCGTTGTCGTACAGGCGCTGGACAAGGGGCCGCAGCAGGTTCTGGAAGCGCGGTTTGAGCTGGTAGATCGAGGGCATGGCTGGACGTTTCCTTGTCACGAAGAGAGGCGACCGAATTATGGTCACAGATGCCGCGGGCTGGCATCAGCGCCGCGCCGGTTTTCCCTGGCTTTGTGACGCGCTCATGGCAAATAAAGGCATAGGTCGGCGACGAAAATTTCACTACTATCGTTATATCGTAACGATTTGTGGCGAGTGCAATGGCCTGCCGGAGGTGTTATCCACAGGCCGCAATGGGTTAACGAGCAACGTCGGGGTGCTATGCAAGTCGATCTTGAGACTGAAGAGGCGGGGCTCGAAGCCTTGCCCAGGTTTCAGCGCGCGGCCTTTCACGAGCGCCGTCTGAAGCGTTGGGGCATTGGCCTGGCGGGGCTCGCCGGGGCCGGGCTGGTGGTGGCGTTCTTCGTCGAACTGTTTGCCCCGCAAGCGTTATGGCCGGCGTTGCTGGTCAACCTGGCCGCGGCCTTGCTGGTGCTGGTCGGTGGCTTGCAGGCGGCGGGCTGGGTCAGCGCCTGGCGCGCGGCGGCCCTGCTGCAGGTGCCCGACGCAGCCTCCAGCCCGCCTCCGTTGGCGGAGGAACCGCCTCCCGATCAAGGTTGGTATGACCGTCTGCTGGAAGGCCTCGGCCGGCGTGGCGCCGGCCTGCTGGCCCAGATCGGCGCACCGACCCTGTGGCTGGGGGGCTGGGCCCTGCTGGTGCTGTTGGCCGTGGAGCAGGTGTGGAACCTCGGCCTGCCGGCCGCGCCCCTGGGCCTGGCGGGTAATGTCGGCGCGGCGCTGGCGCTGTTGCTGGCCTTCGGCTTGCTGGTGTTCGAGCGCCAATTGAGTCAGGAACATCCCGGCGAATGGCCGGAGGCCGCGGCGCTGGCGCAACTGGCGCGGGTGGCGATCATCTGCCTGGTGCTGGCGGCGTTGTGCCTGTTGTTCAGCAGCGACACGGCGTTGTGGCCGGTGCGCCTGGGCGTGCTGATCGGTGCCTTGCCGGCGCTGGTGGCGCTGGAGTTCCTGCTGCGCGCGCTGTTGTCGTTGTTCAGCCCGCGTCGTGAGCAGTTGGAACCGCGGATGCTGGCCCACAGCGTGGTTGCCGATCTGCTGCGCTGGCCACCGCGGCCGTTGCTGGCCTTGCAGCACGAATTGCACAACCGCTTCGGCATCGACCTGCGGCAGATCTGGGCCTTCACCTATATGCGCCGGGCGTTCCTGCCGGTGCTGCTGGTGGTGCTCGGCCTGGGCTGGCTGCTCACCGGGCTGCATGAAGTGCCGTTGCAGGGGCGGGGTATCTACGAACGTTTCGGCAAGCCGGTGGCGGTCTTCGGGCCGGGGTTGCACGCGGGCCTGCCGTGGCCGCTGGGCCGGGTGCTGAGTGTCGAGAACGGCGTGGTGCACGAACTGGCCACCAGCGTCGGCGAGGCGCCTGCCGCGATCGAACCGGCCTCGGCGGAAGGTCCGCCACCGGCGGTGGCCAACCGTCTGTGGGACGCCAGCCACGTCAACGACAAGTCCCAGGTGATCGCCAGCGGCAACGCCGACAAGCAGAGCTTCCAGATCGTCAACATGGACGTGCGCTTCGTCTATCGCATCGGCCTGAGCGATCAGGCGGCGCTGGCGGCGACCTATAACAGCACCGACATCCCGCAACTGATCCGCAGCACCGCCAGCCGCATCCTGGTGCACGACTTCGCCGCGCGCACCCTCGACGGTCTGCTGGGCGCAGACCGCACCCGCCTGGCCGAGGACATCGGCCGGGCGGTGCAGACCGACCTGCAACAGCTCGACAGCGGGGTGGAAATTCTCGCCACCGTGGTCGAAGCCATCCACCCGCCGGCGGGCGCCGCGAATGCCTATCACGGCGTGCAGGCAGCGCAGATCGGTGCCCAGGCGCTGATTGCCCGCGAGCGCGGCGCGGCCCGCGAGCAGACCAACCAGGCGCAGTTGCAGGCCAGCATCGCCCAGGACCAGGCCCAGGCCACGGCCCATGAAACGCAGGCCACGGCGCAGGCGGCCGACCTGCGTTTCGGCGCCGAGCAGAAGGCCTATGCCAGCGCCGGCCAGGCCTTCGTGCTGGAGCAGTACCTGAGCCAGCTGGCCCAGGGCCTGGGCAATGCCAAGTTGCTGATCCTCGACCATCGCCTGGGCGGCGCCAGCGCGCCGACCCTCGACCTGCGTACTTTCACGTTGCCGACCGAGCCTTCGGTGCCGGGTAAAACCGTTCAGCCAGGAGCCGTCCATTGAGCCAGTCCCATTCCCACGATCATTCGGATCACGCCGGCCACGATCACGGCCACGGTGGGCATCACCATCACGGACACCACCATCATCACCATGGCGCGCCGGAAGAGGCGGGGCCTTTCCCCTGGCGTCGCATGACCTGGGCCCTGCTGCTGGTGTTGTTCGCGGTCGCGGCGGCGAGCCTGGTGCAAGTGCGCTCCGGCGAAGCCACGGTGATCACCCGGTTCGGCAACCCGGCCCGGGTACTGCTGGAGCCGGGCCTCGGCTGGCGTTGGCCGGCGCCGTTCGAGGCGGCGATCCCGGTGGACCTGCGCCTGCGCACCACCTCCAGCGGCTTGCAGGATGTCGGTACCCGCGACGGCCTGCGCATCATCGTCCAGGCCTATGTGGCGTGGCAGGTGCAGGGCGACCCGGACAATGTGCAGCGCTTCATGCGCGCGGTGCAGAACCAGCCGGACGAAGCGGCGCGGCAGATCCGCACCTTTGTCGGCTCGGCCCTGGAAACCACCGCCAGCAGTTTCGACCTGGCCAACCTGGTGAACACCGATGCCAGCAAGGTGCGCATCGCCGATTTCGAAGCTCAGCTGCGCAAGCAGATCGAACAACAGTTGCTCAGCACCTACGGGGTGCGGGTGCTGCAAGTCGGTGTGGAACGCCTGACCCTGCCGTCGGTGACCTTGACCGCCACCGTCGACCGCATGCGCGCCGAGCGTGAAACCATCGCCACCGAACGCACCGCCATCGGCAAGCGCGAGGCGGCGCAGATCCGCTCCGCCGCCGAGCGCGATGCGCGCATTGTCCAGGCCGATGCCACGGTGAAAGCCGCCGACATCGAAGCCCAGTCCCGGGTGCAGGCGGCCCAAATCTACGGCCGTGCCTACGCCGATTCGCCGCAGCTGTACAACCTGCTGCGCTCGCTGGACACCCTGGGCTCCGTGGTGACGCCTGGCACCAAACTGATCCTGCGCACCGATGCGGCGCCGTTCCGTGTGCTGGTGGACGGGCCGCCGACACTCGGCAATAAAGCCGCCGGGTCGCAACCATGAGTGTGGTTCCACGTGGAACACTCGAGCCCGCGAGCCCCTGGATTCAGGCCGGGCGCCTGGCCTTTCTCGCCCTGTATGGGGTGACTGTACTGGCAGCGCTGGCCTGGGCCTTTTCCAATGTGCGGCAGATCGATCCGCAGAACCGCGCGGTGGTGCTGCACTTCGGCGCGCTGGAGCGGATCCAGAATGCTGGCCTGCTACTGGCCTGGCCGCAGCCGTTCGAACAGGTGGTGCTGTTGCCGGCCGCGGACCGGGTGATCGAACGTCGGGTGGAAAGCCTGCTGCGTTCCGATGCGGCCCTGAAAGGCGACAAGGTGGCGAGTTTCGCCGTGCCCCTGAGCGATGCCCTGGCCGGTTCCGGTTACCTGCTGACCGGCGATGCCGGGGTGGTGCAACTGGATGTGCGGGTGTTCTACAAGGTCACCGAACCCTATGCCTTCGTGCTGCAGGGCGAGCATGTGCTGCCGGCCCTGGATCGGCTGGTGACCCGTAGCGCCCTGGCCCTGACCGCCGCGCGGGATCTCGACACCATCCTGGTGGCGCGTCCGGAACTGATCGGCGCCGACAATCAGGCCGCCGAGCGTCGCGAGCGGTTGCGCGGGGACCTGGTGCAAGGCATCAACCAGCGCCTGGCGGACCTGGCGGCGACCGGGCAGGGGATCGGCATCGAGGTGACCCGGGTCGATGTCCAGTCCAGCTTGCCGGAGCCGGCGGTCAGCGCGTTCAACGCGGTGCTGACCGCCAGCCAGCAGGCCGACAAAGCGGTGGCCAACGCCCGCACCGACGCCGAGAAACTCACGCAGAGCGCCAACGAACAGGCCGACCGCACCTTGCAGGTGGCCCATGCCCGGGCCGGCGAGCGCCTGGCCAAGGCCCAGGCCGACACCGCCACCATCCAGGGGTTGGCCGCGGCGCAGCGCAACGGCACCGACCCGGAAATGCTCCTGCGTATTTACCGTGAGCGGCTGCCGAAGATTCTCGGCCAGGCCGGCTCGGTGACCACGGTCGATCCCAAGGACGATTCCCGTCTGATCATTCAGGGAGCCCAACCATGACTGCTCACTCCCATGCCGCGCCGGCGAGCATGCTGACTTCCGCTGAACAACGCAGCGCCGCGCGCCAACTGACCCTGGCCATGCTGGCGCTGGGGCTGCTCGGCCTGGGCCTGGTCTGGCGCTGGCTGGCCCCGGAGCAGGGTGGCGTCAGCCAGTTGCTGCTGGGGTTCGCCTCGTTGCTGGTGGTGCTGCCGGTGATGCGCTCGGCCTGGTACAGCCTGCGTTACCCGAGCCTGCATGGCATCACCGACCAGTTGATCGCCCTGGCCATGCTCGGCGCCTGGGCCACCGGCGATCTGCTGACCGCCGCGCTGCTGCCGATCATCATGATCTTCGGCCATGTGCTGGAGGAGCGCAGCGTCATCGGTTCCCAGGAGGCGATCCATGCCCTGGGCCGCCTGACCCGTAGCCATGCGCGCCTGGTGCAGGCCGACGGCAGCGTCCGCGAGGTGGACAACGCCAGCCTCAAGGCCGGCGATATCGTCGAAGTGCGTGCCGGCGACCGGGTGCCCGCCGACGGCCTGGTGCTGTCCGGGCAGGCCAGCCTCGATACCGCGCCGATCACCGGCGAGTCGGTGCCGCTGGAGGCCGCTGTCGGCATGCAGGTATTCGGCGGGGCGATCAACCTCGACGGCCTGTTGCGCCTGGAGGTGACCCGCACGGGTCATGAGTCGACCCTGGGCAAGGTCATCGCGCTGATGCAGAGCGCCGAGCGGGCCAAGCCGCCGATCACCCGTTTGCTCGAACGTTACGCCGGCAGCTACATGGTGCTGGTGTTGCTGCTGGCGGCAGTCACCTGGTTCATCACCAACGATGCCCAGGCGATGCTCGCGGTGCTGGTGGCGGCCTGTCCCTGTGCCCTGGTGCTGTCCGCGCCGGCCACGGCGATTGCCGGGATCGCTGTGGCGGCGCGCCACGGCATCCTGATTCGCAGTTCGGCGTTCCTCGAGGAACTGGCGGACCTGAGCTCGCTGGTGGTGGACAAGACCGGCACCCTGACCTTCGGCACCTTGCGCCTGCAAGCCATCGACAGCCCGCGGGAGGATCGCCAGGGCTTGCTAACGCTGGCGGCCAGCCTCGGTTCGGCCAGCAGTCACCCGGTCAGTCGGGCGCTGGCCGCGCTGGTGGCCCAGGAGCATTTCCTGCTGCTGTCGGATATTCGCGAGCGCCAGGGCCTGGGGGTGGTCGCGCGGACCGCCCAGGGCGAGGCGGCCCTGGGCCGCCCCGAGTTGTTCGCTCAGTTGGGCATCGTCACCACGGCGGTGCCCGAACATGACGGGCCGATTGCCGGGCTGGCGCTGAACGGCGAGTTTCTCGCCTGGCTGCTGCTGGCCGACAGCGTCAAGCCGGAAGCGCGCTTTGCCCTCGACGAGCTGCGCGAGCTGGGCCTGGGTCGCCAGTTGCTGCTGACCGGCGACCGGCAGAGTGTGGCCGAGCGCCTGGCCCTGGATGTGGGCATCGGCGACGTCGAAGCCCAGGCGCTGCCGGAAGACAAACTCCAGCGCGTGCTGGGGGAAATCGACAAGGGTTTCCGGCCGATGGTGGTGGGCGACGGGATCAACGATTCCCTGGCGCTCAAGGCCGGCGTGGTCGGTGTGGCCATGGGCGCGGGCGGGGCGGACATCGCCCTGGCGTCGGCCGATATCGTGCTGATCGGCAGCGACCTGCGGCGCCTCGGCACCTGTGTGCGCCTGAGCCGCCAGTGCCGCCAGACCCTGCAGGCGAATGTGGTCATCGGCCTGGGCTGGACCCTGGCCATCGTCGCCTTTGCCGCGTTCGGCTGGCTCGGCGCGGCCGGGGCGATGATCGCCGCCGTGCTGCATAACCTCAGCACCTTGCTGGTGCTGGGCAACGCCGGGCGCCTGCTGCGGTTCCAGGAACCGTTGCTCAAGCTCGATGACAACCTGTCGTTGGCGGTGCAGGAGCCGCCGCTCGACGCTCGATAGCTGGTGGTGACGGACAGGGGAAATGTGCCCGCTCAGAGGGGCTGAAACGCTGTCGAACTGTGCGCCGGGTTGGCGGTCATCTGTGAAGAGGACCCGGCGCAATACTCAGGTGCAACCGGGATTGTTGCAGCGCTGGCACTGATGAATCTCAGCTATCAGATCGATAGCCTGCTATTTTTTCAGTATGGTCTAACCTCACTCAGACGTCTGAAACAAGGGGGGATAATCCATGCTCGCGCAACTTCCACCGGCCTTACAGAATCTGCAATTACCGCTGCGTCTGCGACTCTGGGACGGCCATGAATTCAACCTGGGACCAGCGCCCAGCGTCACCATTGTGGTCAAGGACCCGCAACTGGTCACCCAGTTCACCCATCCCACTCTCGACTCGCTGGGGGCGGCGTTCGTCGAGGGCAAACTGGAACTGGAAGGTTCGATCAGCGAAGTCATCCGGGTCTGCGACGAACTGAGCCAGGCACTGCTGGCGGGCGAGGAAGACGTTCTTCCGGTGCGCTCCCAGCACGACAAGGCGACCGACGCAGCGTCTATCTCTTACCACTACGACCTGTCCAACGACTTCTACCAGCTGTGGCTCGACAGCGACATGGCCTATTCCTGCGCCTATTTCGAGACCGGCAGCGAAAGCCTGGAACAGGCCCAGCAAGCCAAATTCCGCCACCTGTGCCGCAAGCTGCGCCTGCAGCCCGGCGAGTACCTGCTGGATGTGGGCTGTGGCTGGGGCGGGTTGGCGCGCTACGCGGCGCGGGAGTTCGGGGCCAAGGTATTCGGCATCACCCTGAGCAAGGAACAACTGGAACTGGCCCGGGAACGGGTGATCGCCGAAGGCTTGCAGGACCAGGTGGAACTGCAGCTGCTGGACTACCGCGATTTACCCCAGGACGGCCGTTTCGACAAAGTGGTGAGCGTCGGCATGTTCGAGCATGTGGGCCACGCCAACCTGGCGCAGTACTGCAAGACCCTGTTCGGCGCGGTGCGTGAAGGCGGCCTGGTGATGAACCACGGCATCACCGCCAAGCACATCGATGGACGCCCCGTGGGCCGCGGCGCCGGCGACTTCATCGAAAAATACGTGTTCCCCAATGGCGAGCTGCCGCACCTGTCGATGATCTCGGCCGAGATCAGCGAAGCGGGGCTGGAGATCGTCGACGTGGAAAGCCTGCGCCTGCATTACGCGCGCACCCTGGACCACTGGAGCGAGCGCCTGGAAGACAACCTGGAAGCCGCCGCCCGGCTGGTGCCGGAACAGGCCCTGCGCATCTGGCGCCTGTACCTGGCCGGCTGCGCCTACGCGTTCGCCCGCGGCTGGATCAACCTGCACCAGATTCTCGCGGTCAAGGCTCACGCCGACGGCAGCCACGAACTGCCCTGGACTCGCGACGATCTGTACTACTCCTGAATCACCCAGGCTCTGCACACAAAGTCGACGAGCGCCCAGCGCAACCACTTTGTGTGCAGAGCCTAGAGGATCGGTGAAATAAGCCGGGCCACCCGCATGCCGAGTTGCTGCAGGCGGTGGGTTTCCCGGCCTTCTTCCTTGGCGATTTCCCGGGAACGCTCGAAGTCGAGGTTGAGCATATGCTCCACCTCGCGGGCGAAGGCGTCGTCCACGGTCAGCAACATCACCTCGAAATTCAGGCGGAACGAGCGGTTGTCCAGGTTGGCGCTGCCGATCGCGCTGACTTCGCTGTCGATCAGCACCACTTTCTGGTGCAGGAACCCCGGTTGGTAACGGAACACCCGCACGCCGGCACGCACCGCTTCGAAGGCGTACAGGCTGGAGGCGGCGTAGACGATCTTGTGGTCGGGCCGCGACGGCAGGAGGATCCGCACATCCACCCCGCGCAGGGCGGCCAGGCGCAAGGCGGAGAACACCGCCTCGTCGGGCACGAAATAGGGGCTGGTGATCCACACCCGTTCGGTCGCCGCGTGGATGGCCTCGACGAAGAACAGCGAGCAGGTTTCATAAGGGTCCGCCGGGCCGCTGGCCAGCAGCTGGCACAGCACGCCGTCGTCGGGGTAGGTGTCCGGCAGGATCAGCGGCGGCAATTGCCGCGAGGCCCAGAACCAGTCTTCGGCGAAGGACTCCTGCAGGCAGGCCACCACCGGGCCGCTGACGGCCACATGGGTGTCGCGCCAGGGCGCCAGCGGCGGTTTTTTCCCCAGGTATTCGTCACCCACGTTATGCCCGCCGACGAATCCTTGCAGGCCATCGACCACCACTATCTTGCGGTGGTTGCGGAAGTTGATCTGGAAGCGGTTGAGCCAGCCGCTGCGGGTGGCGAAGGCATGCACCTGGATGCCGGCATCGCGCAGCGGCTGCACATAGGAATGGGGCAGGGAGTGGCTGCCGATGCGGTCGTAGAGCAGGTGGATCGCCACGCCTTCGCCGGCTTTTTTCAGCAGCAGGTTTTGCAGGCGCTGGCCAAGGTCGTCGTCGTGGATGATGAAGAACTGGATCAGCACCGCGCTGCGGGCTCGCTCGATGGCGGCGAAGATCGCCTCGAAGGTGGCATTGCCGTTGATCAGCAGTTGCACATGGTTGCTGGCCAGGCAGGGCATGCGCCCCAGCTTGGGCATGGCTCGCAGTGAGGTATAGGCGTTCGAGGCCCGGGCACTCAGGGCTTCTTCGATCCAGGGGCGCCAGTTCAGGTCGTTGATGGCCTTGCGCATCTCCAGGTTGGCCTGGCGCCGGGCCTTGATATAGGCGTCGAAGGTGCTGCGGCCGAACACCAGGTAGGGCACGAGGGTCAGGTACGGCATGAACAATAGCGACAGGGCCCAGGCGATGGCGCCCTGGGCAGTCCTGACGGTCAATACGGCGTGGATGGCGGCGATCAGGCCGAGACCGTGCAGCGTGGCAATCAGGTAACCAAAAATATGCGGGCCAAAATAATCCATGGGGCAGCCTTGCTCCTGAAGATTCAATGCCTAGAGTCTGTACGAAAGGCCGAGCACAGCCACTTTTCGTACAGACCCTAACAGACCATGTTCGAGGCCAGTTGTCGCTATTTAATTCGCCATGCAACGCCGCGGCATTTTTCGCGTCTAAGGGCCACTACTGTCTAGGAGTCATTCGATGAAGCTTCGTCTACTGGGTTTGGCCATGGCTGCCGTTGTGTCGCTTCCTCTGGCCGCGCAGGCCCAGATGCTGCAACCGGGCCTGTGGGAGCTGACCACCAGCAACATGAAGGTCGACGATCAGAACCTGCCGGATCTGTCGTTGATCCTCGGCCAGTTGCAACAACAGCTGACACCCGAGCAACGGGCGCAGTTGGAGAAGCAGGGCGTGACCATGGGCGGCAAGGGCATCCGCGTGTGCCTGACGCCGGAGCAGGTGAAGTCCGACACCATTCCGTTGCAGGACCCGCAATCGGGTTGCCGTCAGGAAGTTACCGACCGTACGACCAACCAGTGGAAGTTCCGCTTCAGCTGCCCGCGGGCCCAGGGTTCGGGTGTGGCGAAATTCCTCAGCGATCGCGAGTTCACCACCAACGTCAACGGCACCTTCAATGCCACCGGCTTCCAGCAGAAGGGCAGCATGGACACCCGTGCGGTGTGGCTGGGGCAGGATTGCGGGAGCGTTAAACCAAGAGCCTAAGAGCATCGCGGGCAAGCCACGCTCCTACAGGTCCGTATGTCATTCATACGTTTCCTGTAGGCGCGAAGCTTGCCTGCGATAGCGCCCGCCCGGACCCCGCCGCTACAATTCCATCCGCAAGCGCTCCACCACCTCGCTGACCGCCATCCGCCCCAGGTCCTCGCCATGACGGTTGCGCAGACTGACGAATCCCCCCTCTTTTTCCTTGTCGCCGACCACCAGCAGGTACGGCACTTTCTGCAGGCTGTGCTCGCGGATCTTGTAGCTGATCTTCTCGTTGCGCAGGTCGGCGCCGGCCCGTACGCCGTGCTGGCGCAGGGTGTCGCTGACCGCCTGGGCGTAATCGGCCTGGCCCTCGCTGATGGTGATCACCACTGCCTGGCGCGGCGCCAGCCAGCAGGGCAGGGCGCCGCTGTAATGCTCGATGAGGATGCCGATAAAGCGCTCCAGCGAACCGAACAAGGCGCGATGCAGCATCACCGGACGCTGGCGTTCACCCTGGTCGTCGATGTAGCCGATATCGAAACGCTCCGGCAGGTTGAGGTCGACCTGCAGGGTGCCGCATTGCCAGTCGCGGCCGATGGCGTCGCGCAGCACGAACTCCAGTTTCGGGCCATAGAACGCGCCTTCGCCGGGGTTGATCCGGTAGTCGATTTCCATCTGTTCCAGGGCGCCGGACAAGGCACCTTCCAGCTGGTCCCACAGCTCGTCGCAGCCGATGCGATGGGCCGGGCGGGTGGAGAGCTTGACCGCCACCTCGTGGAAGCCGAAGTCGCGATAGATGTCGAACACCAGGGCGATGGTGCTTTCACATTCCGCCTGCATCTGCGCCGGGGTGCAGAAGATGTGCGCGTCGTCCTGGGTGAAGTGGCGCACCCGCAGCAACCCATGCAGCGCGCCGGAGGGTTCGTAGCGATGCACCTTGCCGAACTCGGCGATGCGCAGCGGCAAGTCGCGGTAGCTTTTCAGGCCGCGGGCGAAGATCGCCACCGCGCCGGGGCAGTTCATCGGCTTGAGGGCGAACACCCGCTGGTCTTCGGTGGTGGTGCTGAACATGTGGTCGCGGTAGTTCTGCCAATGCCCGGAGGTTTCCCAGAGGCCGCGGTCCATCACGTCCGGGGTGTTCACTTCCTGATAGCCGGCCTGTTCCTGGCGCTGGCGCATGTAGCCGAGCAGTTGCTGGAACAGGGTCCAGCCCTTGGCGTGCCAGAACACCGAACCCGGCGCGCAGTCATCGAAGTGGAACAGGTCCAGCTGCTGCCCGAGCTTGCGGTGGTCGCGCTTGCCGGCTTCTTCCAGGCGGGTCAGGTAATCCTTGAGGTCTTTCTGGGTGGCCCAGCAGGTGCCGTAGATCCGTTGCAGCGGCGCGTTATTGGCGTCGCCGCGCCAGTAGGCGCCGGCGACCTTGGTCAGCTTGAACGCCTGGAGGATGCCGGTGAACGGCACGTGGGGGCCCCGGCACAGGTCTTCGAAATCACCCTGGCGGTACAGCGACAGCACCTGATCCTGTGGCAGGTCGTGGATCAGTTCGACCTTGTAGGGCTCGCCCAGCTTGGCGAAGTATTCCAGGGCATCGTCACGGGACAGTTCACGTCGGCGGACCGCATGATTGGTCGCCGCCAGCCGGGTCATGCGCGCTTCGATGCGTTGCAGGTCGTCGGGGGTGAAGGGGCGCTCGTAGGCGAAGTCATAGAAGAAGCCGTCCTCGATCACCGGGCCGATGGTCACCTGCACAGTGGGGTACAACTCCTTCACCGCCATGGCCAGCAGGTGCGCACAGGAGTGGCGCAGGATCTCCAGGCCCTCGGGCTCGCGGGCGGTGACGATGCTGACCCGGGCGTCGCCTTCGATGACAAAGGAACAATCCACCAGCCGCTCGTTCACCCGACCGGCGACCGCGGCTCTGGCCAGGCCGAGGCCGATGCTCGCGGCCACCTCGTACACGGAAAGCGGCTGGTCATACTCACGTTGGGCGCCGTCGGGCAGGGTGATGCGAATCATCGGGGGTGTTCCTTGGTGTTTCAGAAAGAAGAAGTCAGCGGGTAAAGCGCAGGGGCAGGCCCTGGCAGTTGTCGTACAGGCGCCCGGCGTGCCAGGCGAGTTGCCCCGACACCAGGGTGGTGGCGACGCTGTGGCGCAAATGGCGGCCGGCGAAGGGTGTCCAGCCGCACTGGGCGAGGATCGGCTGGCGGTCCACGGCGAGGCCCTCGGGCTCCGGCCTGATCAGCACCAGGTCGGCCCAATAGCCCTCGCGCAGGTAACCGCGGTCGGGAATGGCGAACAGGTCGGCGACCCGGTGGCTGGTTTTCTCCACCAGGGTGGTGATGGGCAGCACCCCGTCGGCCACCAGTTCCAGTAGGGCGGGCAGGGCGTGTTGCACCAGCGGCAAGCCGGAAGGCGCCTGGCGGTAGGGCTGCTGTTTTTGCGCCCAGGTATGGGGCGCATGGTCGCTGCCGATTACATCCAGGCGCTGGCCGAGCAGAGCCTGGCGCAGGGCATCGCGGTCAGCGCGGGTCTTGATCGCCGGGTTGCATTTGATCAGGTGCCCCAAGCGCGCGTAGTCACGGTCGTCGAACAGCAGATGGTGCAGGCAGACTTCGGCGGTGATGGTCTTTTGCGCCAGCGGTTTGTCTTCGAACAGTTCAAGCTCCCGGGCGCTGGTCAGGTGCAAGACATGCAGGCGCGTGCCGTGGCGCCGGGCCAACGCCACGGCCAGGGAGGAGGAGCGATAGCAGGCTTCGGCATCGCGGATCAGGGAATGGGCCACGGCGGGAATCGCTTCGCCGAAGCGCTCCTGCATGCGTCGCTCGTTGGCCAGGATGCTCGGCGTGTGTTCGCAGTGCGCCAGGAGCAGGGTCGGCACCTCGGCGAACAGGCGCTCCAGCACCTGCGGATCGTCCACCAGCATGTTGCCGGTGGAGGCGCCCATGAACACTTTGACCCCGGCGACCAGACAGGGATCGAGGGCCGCGACCGTGTCGAGGTTGTCGCGGCTGACGCCGAAGTGAAAACCATAGTTGGCCACCGAGTGGATCGCGGCGCGGCGCTTTTTGTCCTCCAGCGCGGCCAGGGTCAGGGTCGCGGGCTGGGTGTTGGGCATGTCCATGAAACTGGTGATGCCCCCCGCCACGGCGGCGCGGGATTCGCTGTGGAAGCTGCCTTTTTCCGGCGCGCCGGGATCGCGGAAGTGCACCTGGTCGTCGATCATCCCCGGCAGCAGCCAGTGGCCCCCGGCATCGATTTCAGTGCGGGCGGTCTGGCCTTCGATGCTGCTGGCGATCTTTACGATGCGCCCATGGTCCAGCAGCAGGTCGGCGTCGAATTCACGGCCTTCATTGACCAGCCGGGCGTTGCGAATCAGCACGCTGTCCATGTTCAGAACTCGTTCTGCAGGGCTTTGTAACCCCGCACCAGATCGACATTGGTGCGCGCCACGTCTTCGGAAAACTCCGAGGCGCTGACGCTGACCGGCGGGAATTGCGCGAGGTCGGTACTGGGCCCGATGCGGGTAGTGGAGGGGACGTAGAAGTCCCGGGGCAGGTCGCGGCCATCGACCACCGAGTTGTGGCGGACCACGCTGCCGTCGCCGACCGCGCAGTTGAACAGCACGCTGTTGAAGCCGATGAACACCCGGTCGCCGACCTTGCACGGGCCATGGACGATGGAGCGGTGGGCGATGGAACTGAACTCGCCGATGGTCACTGCAGCGCCGGATTTGGAGTGGATCACCACCCCGTCCTGGATGTTCGAATTGGCGCCGATGATGATCGGGTCCATGGCGCCGTGCTCGTTGACTTCGTCGGCGCGGATCACCGCGTAGGGGCCGACGAATACGTTCTCGCCGATCACCACCTTGCCGCAGATGATCGCGGTCTTGTCGACGTAGGCCGACTCGGCGATGACCGGCAGATCGCCGGAAGGGTTCTTGCGAATCATGGTGTGAGCTCCTGGACCGGTTCGCTGATGACCTGCACCGCGCCGTCGCGAATGGCGTTGTAGAAACAGTTGCGGCGCCCGGTGTGGCAGGCCGGGCCTTGTTGATCCACCAGCAGCAGGACCGCGTCGCCGTCGCAATCCAGGCGCGCTTCGAGCAAGCGCTGGCGATGTCCCGAGCTTTCGCCCTTGCGCCACAGTTGTTGGCGCGAGCGCGACCAGTAGCAGACCTGCCCGCTGGCCAGGGTCTCGGCCAGCGCCTTGCGGTTCATCCAGGCCAGCATCAGCACCTCGCCGGTGTCGTGCTGCTGGGCGATGGCGGCGATCAGGCCGTCGGCGTTCCATGGCAATGCATCGAGTACCCCGATGAGGGGCCAGCGACTGTCCAGGGGCGCGGTTTCCAGGTCGAGCAGCGACAGGGGCGGGCGTGGGTGCATGGGGTGCTCGGGGCGAGTCACGGGGCCTCCCAGTTCCAACGACTTTCGGCCACAGCGTCGTGGGCGTGCAGGCTTTCGGCGTGCACCACCCTCACCTGGAAGGCGCGGATACCGGGCGAGCGTTGCAGGGCGAGGTTCAGGCGGCGGGCGGCGTCTTCGCAGAACATCAGGTTCTGCCCGTTGGCCAGGGCGAAGGCTTGTTCGTCGGCACGTTTCACCGCGGTTTGCACGGCGGTGCCGAGGGCGGCTTCGGCGTCGTTGATCGCGGCGATCAGCGGCAGCTCGTCGAGGAAGTCGTCCAGGCGCAGCTGTAATTGTGCTGTGCTGCGTTGGCTGTGGGGCGTGGCGACTATGCCTTTCGGCGAGCCGAGCCAGGCCAGGATGTCTTCGTGTTGCAGCGAGCGGTTGGCGAAATCCTCGATGAATTGCTGCTGGATCAGCTGTCGGGACAGCGCGGCGGAGCAAGGGCAGGTGGAGGAATATGGCACCTGGATTTTTAGTTCCACGTGGAACATTGCGTTTTGCAGGCGCGCTTCGATGCTCACCGGATAGGTTTTCCAGCCAGCCAAGGGGCTGATCAAGGCCGGGCGTTTCAGCAGCAGATCGGCATGAATCCGCAGGTAGGCGCTGCTGGACAGGCTGTCGTGACTGTCGAGAAAACGTTGCAGCAAACGGCGTAGCAACGCCGGCGTGAGGTTTTCCTGTTCGAGCATTTCCAGCGCCAGATACAGGCGCGACATATGAATGCCGCGGGCTTCGCCGTCGTCGAGGCTGACCCCGGCATCCGCTGTGGCGCCTATCCGCTGGCCATCAAACAACACAGGTAAGGCAATGCCGCACATGCCCACCCACTCAAGGGGCAGGGCCTGGCGTGCGGACTGCGCGGCGATATCCGGCAGAGTCAGCGCGTTCATGAGCAGGTCCGTCGTTGGAAAAGATCAAATGTTATATTATAACGATGCGATCGATGAAGCCCTTTCCTGAACGTTTTTTCACCACGCCTTATCGAGTAGGGATACTCCTCAACCTGCGGTGTCAGTCATGCACAGACGTCAATTGCTCAACCTGCTGCTGGCCAGCGCGACCCTGGTTCTACCTTTTGGGGTGTCCGCCACCCAGATCCGCAACCTGCGGCTATGGAAGTCGGCCGACAAGCTGCGCCTGGTGCTCGATCTGAGTGGCCCGGTGCACTACAAGACCTTTTCCCTGAGTGCGCCGGAGCGACTGATCGTCGACCTGAGCGGCGCCCAGCTCAGCGGCGATTTCAGCCAGCTGGCCCTGAACGGCACGCCGATTCGCGGGATCCGTTCCGGGCCCTTCGGCCAGGGCGATACGCGGATCGTCCTCGACCTGGCCGAACCGGTGCGCCTCGACAGTTTTCTGCTGCCGCCCCAGGACGGTCAGGGCCACCGCCTGGTGCTCGATTTGAGCAACGCGGTTCGCGCCCCGCAGCAGACCGCGGCGGCCAGCGCCCCCGCCGCGCCGCGTGAAACCCCGGCGGATAAGGCGCACCCCAAGCGCGACATCATGGTCGTGGTCGACCCCGGTCACGGCGGCAAGGACCCGGGGGCGGTGGGCGCCCGTGGCGAGCGGGAGAAGGATGTGGTGCTGGCGATTGCCCAGTTGCTGGCTCGGCGGCTGAAGCGTGAGAAGGGGTTCGCCGTGAAGCTGGTGCGCAACGACGATTTCTTCGTGCCGCTGCGCAAGCGGGTGGAGATCGCCCGCCAGCACAAGGCCGATATGTTTATCTCGGTGCACGCCGACGCGGCGCCGCGCCTGACGGCGTCCGGGGCCTCGGTGTATGCACTGTCCGAAGGCGGCGCCACTTCGGCCACGGCGCGCTTCATGGCACAGCGGGAGAACGGCGTCGACCTGCTGGGTGCCACCAGCCTGCTCAATCTGAAAGACAAGGACCCGATGCTCGCCGGCGTGATTCTGGACATGTCGATGAACGCCACCATCGCCGCCAGCCTGCAGTTGGGCAGCACGGTTCTGGGTAGCCTGGCGGGCATCACCACCTTGCATCAGAAGCGCGTGGAGCAGGCCGGTTTCGCGGTGCTCAAGTCCCCCGACGTGCCTTCGATCCTGGTGGAAACCGGCTTCATTTCCAACAGTCGCGACAGCCAGCGCCTGGTTACCGCACGGCACCAGCAGGCGATTGCCGATGGATTGTTCGTGGGCTTGCAGAGCTACTTCCAGAAGAACCCGCCGGTGAACAGCTACATGGCTTGGGTGCAGGAGCAGAAAAAAGCGCAGGTCTGATGACACCCGTTTTTGTAGGAGCACAGCTTGCGTGCGATGAAGGCGCCGCGGTGTATCTGGCCTGCCGCTTGCTCCTACGAAATACGCGGTTTAACAACCCGTGATCCGGCTGCAGGTGAACTGGGCGCTGCTGCCGCCGGAGCTGGAAAAGCGGTTGCGGGTGGTCCAGCCGATGCGCTGGTTGTAGCCGACCCAGGCTTCGCCGTCGGAGGCCAGGCCGGTGAAGAAGGTCAGTTGTCCGTAGCGGCTGTTGGTTTGCGCCCAATAGCGTTTGCCGGCCACCTCGAACCCCCGCAGATAGAGGGTGTTGCCTAGGGTCGCAACGCTGTAGGCATTGCCCTCGGCATCCACGCAGGCCAGCAGGTTGGCGCTGCGGGTGCAGGTGGCGAGGGTGCTGGGCATTTGCGCCGTGGCGGCCTCCGCAACCAGCAGCAAAAGGCTCAGCAGCAGGTATTTCAGGGCATTGCGCATGGGGTTTCTCGGCGGGAGAGGCTCAAGCTTGCCGCCCTTCGTCGCGGGCGGCAAGAGAGGGTTGGCTTATCTGTGTTGTTATAATATAACATAAAATAAAGCCTGACCCATGACCCACCATGACTCGATTCCCCATGACCGAAGCGCAACTGCTCGCCCAGCCCGAGGCGGACTACATGAACGACGTCCAGCAGGCCTTTTTCCGCGAGTTGCTGCTGGCCCAGCGCGTCGAGCTGCAAGCGCGTATCGACGGTGAGTTCGAGGTGTTGCGCGAGCAGGAGCCCCACAGCGACCCCGCCGATATCGGCAGTGCCGAAGAGCAGCGCCAGTGGCAACTGCGCCTCTTGGAGCGGGAAAAGAAGCTGCTGGACAAGATCGACGAAGCCCTCGAACGCCTGGCCCGCGGCGAGTACGGCTGGTGCCGCGAAACCGGCGAGGCCATCGGCCTCAAGCGCCTGCTGCTGCGGCCCACCGCCACCCTGTGCATCGAAGCCAAGGAACGCCAAGAGCTGCGCGAACGCCATCAACGGGCGATCTGAGCCAGCCCCCCAGCCCCCCGATGAGGACCCACCCATGACCGACCGTCTCCCCGTTACCGTGCTGTCCGGCTTTCTCGGCGCCGGTAAAAGCACGCTACTCAACTACGTCCTGCGCAACCGCGAAAATCTGCGAGTGGCGGTGATCGTCAACGATATGAGCGAAATCAACATCGATGGCAGCGAAGTGCAACGCGATGTCAGTCTCAACCGCGCCGAAGAAAAACTGGTGGAAATGAGCAATGGCTGCATCTGCTGCACCCTGCGCGAAGACCTGCTGGAGGAGGTCGGCAAACTGGCCAGGGACGGGCGCTTCGACTACCTGCTGATCGAGTCCACCGGCATCTCCGAGCCGCTGCCGGTGGCCGAAACCTTCACCTTCCGCGATGAAACGGGGCAGAGCCTGGCCGACATCGCGCGCCTGGACACCATGGTCACGGTGGTGGACGGCATGAATTTCCTGCTCGACTACCAGGCTGCGGAAAGCCTGGCGTCCCGCGGCGAAACCCTGGGCGAAGAGGACGAACGCTCGATCACCGACCTTTTGATCGAACAGGTCGAATTCGCCGACGTGATCCTGATCAGCAAGATCGACCTGATCGGCAGCGACCAGCGCCAGGAGCTGATCGCCATCCTCGAACGGCTCAATGCCCAGGCACAAATCATCCCCATGGTGATGGGTGAGGTGCCGCTGACGAAGATCCTCAACACCGGCCGTTTCGATTTCGAACGGGCCTCTCAGGCTCCAGGCTGGCTGCAGGAGCTGCGTGGCGAACACGTGCCGGAAACCGAGGAATACGGCATTGCCTCCACGGCCTATCGGGCACGGCGGCCGTTCCATCCGCAGCGCTTTTTCGACTTCATCAACCGCCCCTGGGGCAACGGCAAACTGCTGCGCTCCAAGGGCTTCTTCTGGCTGGCGAGCAAGCATCAGGAGGCGGGCAGCTGGTCCCAGGCAGGTGGCCTGATGCGCCATGGCTTCGCCGGACGCTGGTGGCGTTTCGTGCCGAAGCAGCACTGGCCCCAGGATGCGGAAAACACCGCGGCGATCATGCAGAACTGGACCGCCGCCACCGGCGATTGCCGCCAGGAGCTGGTGTTTATCGGCCAGAACATCGACTTCGCGCGGCTCACCGCCGAACTCGACGCCTGCCTGCTGAGCGACGACGAAATGGCCCTGGGCGTGGAGGGTTGGCGCCTGCTGCACGACCCGTTCGGCCCCTGGCATGAAGAGGTCGCCGCCTGATGCACTACCGACCGCTGCCCAGTGCAGGCGCGAGCGTGCTGGCGAAAAAAGCCTTGCAGCCCACGCCGCAAACATCGATGCGCCGCCAAGCTTGCGGCCCGGCCCCCATCGTCCTTGCCGAGGTGCTGGACGACGAGGTCAACTTGGCCCTGTGGCAGCGTCGGCTACCGGCGCATATCGCCGATTTCTCCGCCTTGCTGCTGTCGTTGAACGAGCCCTTGGCCGAGTCGCTGTCGCTGGAGCTCGACCCGGAGGATGCCGAGCCGAACCTGCGTGGGCTGGCCTCCGGCTTCAGCGACCTGCAGGGCTACGAAGGGTTTGTCGCCGATATCGCCTGGCTGGTCAGCGCCTTTGCCTGCCTGCTGGGGGCCAGGCGCGTCGGCCTGCGCCTGCGGGCGCTGGAAAACGCCATGTGCCCGCGCTTTCATGTCGACCATGTGCCGGTGCGCCTGATCACCACCTATGCCGGGGTCGGCAGCCAATGGCTGCACGAAGGCGCGATGGACCGCCAACTGCTGGGCCAGGCCGAGGCCGAACCCCGGGATACGGCAGCGATCCAGCAGATCGCCAGCGGCGAAGTGGCCTTGTTCAAGGGTGAGAAATGGCTGGGCAACGAGGGCTTCGGCCTGATCCACCGCTCACCGCAACCGGCCCCCGGCGAACGTCGCCTGATCCTCACCCTGGACTGGCTCGGCTGATGGGCTACAGGAATTTCGCTGTCGCCGGTTAGCGCGTAGGATCAATCACCTCTTTTCCGAGCGCTTCACACCCATGCTGCAAAACATCCCCACCCACGTCATCGCCGGCCCCCTGGGTGCGGGCAAGACCAGCCTGCTCCAGCACCTGCTGGCGCAGCGCCCGGCCAATGAACGCTGGGCGGTGCTGATCAACGAATTCGGCCAGATCGGCCTGGACGCGGCGCTGCTGACCCGGGATGCGGACGGTATCGCCCTGGGCGAAGTGGCCGGCGGTTGCCTGTGCTGTGTGAACGGCACGCCGTTCCAGGTGGGCCTGGGGCGGCTGTTGCGCAAGGCCAGGCCCGATCGCCTGTTTATCGAACCGTCCGGGCTGGGGCATCCGGCGCAACTGCTCCAGCAATTGCGCGAGGCGCCCTGGCACAGCGTGCTGGCGGTGCAACCCAGCGTGCTGGTACTCGATGCCCAGGCGCTGGCGGCGGGCAAACCGCTGCCGCAGGCCCAGCAGGAAGCGCTGCCCAGTGCCGGCCTGTTGCTGCTGAACAAGGACGAAGGGCTGGAGGCGGTGCAGCGTCAGGCCATTCTCGAGCGCTTGCCGGATTGCCCGGTGTTCTGGACCACGCGCGGCAGCTTGCCGCTGGATCGTCTGCCCGGGGTGGAGGTGCGTGCGGGGGCCGCAGCCGCGGCTCTCGAAGTACCCCAGGGCTTGGCCCAGCTACCGGCGATCTGGAGCGATCCGGCCCAACCCATCTGCCTGAGCCAGGCTCAGGAAGGGGGCTGGAGTATCGGCTGGCGCTGGCACCCGAGCCGCGTGTTCGATATCGGGCAAGTGGAGTTTTGGCTGTCGAGCCTCGATTGGCGTCGGGCCAAGCTGGTGCTCCATGGCGCGCAGGGCTGGGTGTCGGGCAATGCCCTGGATAACGCGGCGCTGCACTGGCAACCCTGCGAATGGCGCCGGGATTCGCGGATCGAGCTGATCTTCCGTGAGGCGCAAGAGGTGAGTGTGCTGCAACAATCCCTGGCCGCCTGTTGCCAGTTGTAGGAGCGAGGCTTGCCCGCGAAAAGATCGTCAACGCTGACGCGGTGTAACGAAAAGACCGCCGCTTCGCGGCTATCGCGAGCAATCGAGCGTCGACCGGCTGCTCCTGCAGGAAAGGCTATTTGCTGCGTCCTTCCCGCCACTGGCTCAGTTCGATGACCTCGGCGCTGTGTATGGGCGGCGCGGGTGGCGGCGCAGGGGTTTCGATCGGGTAGGGCGCCAGCTCGATCTGCGCGCTGTGGGCGCCGAACTGGGTGATGGTCCCCGAGTGACGGGTTTCGCCGGTGACGGTGAATTCGAAGGTGTAGACCCGGGCCAGGCGACGACGGCCACTGGCGTCCCTGGCGAAGCCGATGCGCTTCAAGGCCACGTTGCCGTCCAGCAACTCGATATCGAGCCGCGCGCAATGCTGCTTGACCCGCTCCAGCGCGCGTTCGCGCAAGCCGTGGTTGTGCCAGAGCCAGGCGGCGCCGGTCGCCAGCAGCATCAGCACGAAAATATTTCCAAGGGTCAACATGGGGTGCGCTCCAACGAAGTCGCACCAGCTTAACTGCGTCTTCGGTCTGTCGTACAGGTTGCGTTTAGTCGCATACTGCGCGGCTCGAATTTCAATCGTTTTACGGAATGCCCCGAATGAAACGTACGCCTCATCTGCTCGCG
The DNA here is from genome assembly GCF_050280705.1 of Pseudomonas sp. NPDC089530. Classification (NCBI taxonomy): domain Bacteria; kingdom Pseudomonadati; phylum Pseudomonadota; class Gammaproteobacteria; order Pseudomonadales; family Pseudomonadaceae; genus Pseudomonas; species Pseudomonas sp. NPDC089530. Next base: position 69,905 of record NZ_JBNNVU010000013.1, read on the forward strand.
ATCCAGTCCCATGTGGTCTTCGGCCACGCCGGCAACAGCGCCGCGGTATTCCCCATGCAGCGGGTCGGGGTGAACGTCTGGCCGCTCAATACCGTGCAGTTCTCCAACCACACGCAATACGGCCAGTGGGCGGGCGAAGTGCTGTCTCCCCACCAGATTCCGGAACTGGTGGAAGGCATCGCCGCCATCGGCGAACTGGGCAATTGCGATGCGGTGTTGTCCGGCTACCTGGGCAGCGCGGCCCAGGGCCGGGCGATCCTCAGCGGCGTGGCGCGGATCAAGGCGATCAACCCCAAGGCCCTGTACCTGTGCGACCCGGTGATGGGGCACCCGGAAAAGGGCTGCATCGTGCCCCAGGAGGTCAGCGATTTTCTGCTGGAAGAGGCGGCGGCCGTGGCGGATTTCCTCTGCCCCAACCAGCTGGAGCTGGACAGCTTCGCCGGGCGCAAGCCGCAGTCGCTGTTCGATTGCCTGGCCATGGCCCGGGCGCTGCTGGCCCGTGGGCCGAAGGCGGTGCTGGTCAAGCACCTGGATTACCCGGGCAAGCTGCCGGACGGTTTCGAAATGCTGCTGGTGACCGCCGAGGGCAGCTGGCACCTGCGTCGTCCGCTGCTGGCGTTCCCGCGTCAGCCGGTGGGGGTGGGCGACCTGACTTCGGGCCTGTTCCTGGCCCGGGTGCTGCTGGGCGACAGCCTGGTGGCGGCGTTCGAGTTCACCGCCGCGGCGGTGCATGAGGTACTGCTGGAAACCCAGGCTTGCGCCAGCTACGAGCTGCAACTGGTGCGGGCCCAGGACCGGATCACCCATCCGCGGGTGCGGTTCGAGGCGGTGTCGATCGACCTGTGATGGGCGGTGGCCGCTTTCGCGGCCGGATCGCGGACCAGCGCGCTCCTGCGGGAACGCGCTGGCTGGCGATGGAGCTCAGGACGATCAGGCGTCGGCCTTGATTTCCTGATAGCGCTTTTCCAGCTCCTGGCGGATCTGCCGGCGTTGCTGGGCCTGCATGAAGCGTCGCTTGTCTTCGCTGGTCTGCGGCTGCAGGGGTGGCACGGCGGCGGGTTTGCGCTGGTCGTCCACCGCGACCATGGTGAAGAAGCAGCTGTTGGTATGGCGTACCGAGCGTTCCTGGATGTTCTCGGTGACCACCTTGATCCCGACTTCCATCGAGGTGTTGCCGGTGTAGTTGACCGACGCCAGGAAAGTCACCAGTTCGCCGACATGGATCGGCTCGCGGAAGATCACCTGGTCCACCGACAGGGTCACCACATAACGGCCGGCGTAGCGGCTGGCGCAGGCGTAGGCGACTTCATCGAGGTACTTGAGCAGGGTGCCGCCGTGGACATTGCCTGAGAAGTTGGCCATGTCAGGGGTCATCAATACCGTCATCGACAGCTGGGCGTTTCCGGGTTCCATAGCACACTCACGGGTTGTAGGCAGGGATTGCAGGGCGCACCTCTGCGGGTGCTCGGTCAGGGTTTCAAACCATCGATAACGGGACGCTGTGCCCGCGGTCGCCGTCACGCGGCGACCTATCTGTTTCCATATATTGCACCGCCTTTGCGGCACAAGTCGCGATGTTACCCTGCAAAAGCCCGTCCACCCGGGCTTTCCCGCTGTCCGGCAGCCTGCACGGCCAGCGGCGCACGCCAGAACCGCACCCAAGGAGCCCTCGCCATGCATGCCATCAGCTTTATTCAGGACCTGGCAGTGATCATGCTGGTCGCGGGCGTGGTGACCATCCTCTTTCACCGCCTCAAGCAGCCGGTGGTGCTCGGCTATATCGTCGCCGGCTTCATCATCGGCCCGTACACCCCGCCGTTCGGCCTGATCCACGACGAAGACACCATCAAGACCCTGGCCGAGCTGGGGGTGATCTTCCTGATGTTCTGCCTGGGCCTGGAGTTCAGCCTGCGCAAGCTGTTCAGGGTGGGGGCCACGGCCTTTATCGCGGCGTTCATGGAAATCGTGCTGATGATCTGGATCGGCTACGAAATCGGCCGCTGGTTCGACTGGAACACCATGGACTCGCTGTTCCTCGGCGCGATCCTGGCGATCTCCTCGACCACCATCATCGTCAAGGCGCTCAACGACCTGAAGATGAAGAACCAGCGCTTCGCCCAGCTGATCTTCGGCGTGCTGATCGTCGAAGACATCCTCGGCATCGGCATCATCGCCTTGCTCTCGAGCATCGCCGTCAGCGGCACCGTCAGCTCCGGGGAAGTGTTCTCCACCGTCGGCAAGCTCTCGCTGTTCATGATCGTCGCCCTGGTCGTCGGCATTTTGCTGGTGCCGCGGCTGCTGGCCTACGTGGCCAGATTCGACAGCAACGAGATGCTGCTGATCACCGTGCTGGGGCTGTGTTTCGGTTTCTGCCTGCTGGTGGTCAAGCTGGAGTACAGCATGGTGCTTGGGGCCTTCCTGATTGGCGCGATCATGGCTGAGTCGCGGCAGTTACTGAAAATAGAACGCCTGATCGAACCGGTTCGCGACTTGTTCAGCGCCATCTTCTTCGTCGCCATCGGCCTGATGCTCGACCCGAAGATCCTTCTGCAATACGCCTGGCCGATCGCGGTGATCACCGTCGCGGTGGTGCTGGGCAAGATGCTGTCCTGCGGCCTGGGCGCCTTTATCGCCGGCAACGACGGGCGGACCTCGCTGCGGGTCGGCATGGGCCTGTCACAGATCGGCGAGTTCTCCTTCATCATCGCGGCGCTGGGCATGACCCTGCAGGTCACCAGCAACTTCCTGTACCCGGTGGCGGTCGCGGTGTCGGTCATTACCACGTTGCTCACGCCGTACCTGATCCGCGCCGCCGACCCGCTGTCGCTGAAGCTCGCCGCCGTGCTGCCGACGCGCCTGAGCCGGGTGCTGGGCCTGTACGGCGAATGGCTGCGCAGCATCCAGCCGCAGGGCGAGGGCGCGCTGCTGGCGTCGATGATCCGGCGGATCCTGCTGCAGGTCGGGGTCAATCTGGCGCTGGTGGTGGCGATCTTCTTCGCCGGCGGTTATTTCGCGGCCCGCATCGGCGACTACCTGCAGGACTGGATCGGCGACCCGAGCTGGCAGAAGGCGCTGATCTGGGGCGGGGCGCTGCTGCTGTCGCTGCCGTTCCTGATCGCCGCCTATCGCAAGCTCAAGGCCCTGTCGATGCTATTGGCGGAGATGGGGGTGAAGCCGGAAATGGCCGGGCGGCATACCCAGCGCGTGCGCCGGGTGATCGCCGAAGTGATTCCGGTGCTGTCGCTGCTGGTGATTTTCCTGCTGCTGGCGGCGCTGTCCTCGAGCATCCTGCCGACCACCGAACTGCTGATGCTGATCGCGGTGGTCACGGCGGCAGTGGCCGCGCTGCTGTGGCGCTGGTTCATCCGGGTGCACACCCGCATGCAGGTGGCCTTGCTGGATACCCTGGATAACCACAAGGACGATAACGGCCACTGATCAGGCGGTCATTCGTGCCGGGCCCCGGCTCACGCCTTTGTGGCTGAGGCGGGGTAGCGGTTTCGCCCTTGGCGACAGTCGATCCTTGCGCCTGCGCCAGCGGGGCGGAACCGGGCCAGCCGATCAGCTTTCCAGCCAGACGTCCCGCGCCCAGTGCCACACCGACTCCCAGGACTCTTCGGTGATCAACTCTTCTTCGCCGGACCACAGGACCACGGTGCCGTCTTCTTCGACGCAGTAGTAGTCGTCACCGTCCTGGCAGATCGGGATCAGTTCCCGCGGTACGCCCATGTCCCAGGCGGTGGCAGCCACTTCCGGCAGGTAGGTGTGGGATTGCGGGTCGGTCACGGTGACCGGCTCCAGGCTGCCGTAGACGACATCGCTCACGGTCAACAGGAACTCTTTGAAGACGAACGGGATATTGATGAACAGTTGTTCTTCGATTTCCACCAGCAGGTCTTCGTCCGGCAGTTCCAGGGGAACGGGTACCGGTTCGTTTGCCTCACGGAGTTGCTCGATGACTTCTTCCACGGCCTGGGTCCTCTTAGCTCTATGGCGCGGTTTAAATAGACGGCGGTTTATACAGTAGCTCGCTATAAGTGCAATCGTGAAATGCAAAACCCCGGCCTGGGCCGGGGTTTTGCGATTACCGATATGACACTGCAGCGAATCAGCCGTTCTGGCGGATACCTGCAACCAGCCACGGCTGGTTTTCGCCCTGGGCGCGTTCCATGTTCCAGCTTTCGCTGAACACTTCGCCCTGGTCGAAACGCGAGGTCTTCGACACGCCGCTGAAGGTCAGGGTGGCGATGGTCTTGTCGGCGCGGTCGTCGACGCCTTCAAGGCGCACATCCAGGTTGTCGATGTAGGTCGACTGGAAGCCGTCGCCCAGGTCGGCACGTTCCTGTTTCAGGAACTGCAGCATCTGTGGGGTCACGAACTCGGCGATCTTGTCCATTTCGTTGGCGTCCCAGTGTTGCTGCAGGGACTGGAAGTGGTTGCGCGCGGCTTCGACGAAGCGCTGTTCGTTGAACCAGGCCGGGGCGTTGATCACCGGGCGGGCCGCCGCGGCAGGTGCGGCGGAACCGCCGAAGATCGAACCCTGGGCCGGTTTTGGCTCGAAGGCTTCGCGCTGCATCGGCGCGTGGCCGGCCGGAGCGTACTGCTCCTGCTGCTTGCGACGACGGGCGGCGATGAACCGGAAGACCAGGAAGGCGATGACCGCCATGATCAGGATGTCGAAGATCTGCATGCCCTGGAAGCCGTCGCCCATGAACATGGAGGCCAGCAGGCCGCCTGCGGCGATACCGGCCAGCGGGCCGAGCCAGCGCGAAGCGCCGCCAGCCTTGGCGGCAGCGCCCGCAGCACCGGCCGCGCCTGCGGTCGCGGCGGCAGGGCCCATGCCGGAAGAAGACGGAGCCATCTGGCTGGTCTGGTGGGTCGGGGCAGCGCCGGCGCTTTTGCCGCCACCAAAGCGCTTGGCGTTGGCGTCGAGGCTCATCGTCAGGCCGATGCACAACGCCATGGCGATGCTAAGAAAACGTTTCATAAAGGGAATTCCCATTTGTGGATGGCACGCGCGCCATGTTGCACACGTGAAGTGACACTGGCTAGCGGCAGAGTGTTTCGGGCTTTTGCCTGACAGCTAGGGTTCAGCTTCGGTCGAGGCCAGTGGGCCCGGTACGGGTTTGTCCATGGGTTGCAGGCCAGGATTGGGCGCCAAATTGCTTCAGCGTTTCAGGGCCAGCAGGACCACGCCGGCACCGATCAGGCCGATTCCGCTCCATTGCCGCAGGTCGAGTTTCTCGCCCAGGAGCAACACCCCCAGCACGGCGACGAACACCACGCTGAGCTTGTCCACCGGTGCTACCAAGGATGCCGGCCCGACTTTCAGCGCGCGGAAGTAGCAGATCCACGACGCCCCGGTGGCCAGCCCGGACAGCACCAGGAACAGGTAGCTCCTGGGCGAAATCGAACCCAGGGACTGATATTGGCCCGTGGCGTACAAAATCAAGGCCAGGCTGAACAGCACTACTAGGGTGCGCAGCAGGGTGGCGAAGTCGGAGTTGAGGTTTTCGATGCCGATCTTGGCGAAAATCGCGGTCAGGGCGGCGAACGCCGCCGACAGCAGGGCCCAGAAGGTCCAGGAGGAAAAGAAGCCCGAGCCCATGTGCGTTGCCTCTTAGATGCGGGAATGGTCCAACCGCGGGAGCGAGCCGTCGACCGGCCGCTCCCGCCTTTATCAGATGGCTTCGAGCTTGGCGTAGCCGAGCATCAGCCACTTGCTGCCTTCGCTGAAGTTCACCTGGACCCGGGCCTGGGCGCCGGCGCCCTCGAAGTTGAGGATCACGCCGTCGCCGAATACCGAGTGGCGCACCGCCTGGCCGAGGGTCAGGCCGGTGTCCGGGATTTCGCTGCCGCCGAACAGGCTGCTGGTGCTCTGCGATTGGCCACCGCCGAACGGACGGCTGACGCTGTTGGACAGGCGCACTTCCTGGATCAGCCCTTTCGGGACTTCCCGTACGAAACGCGACACCTTGTTGTAGGTCTCGCTCCCGTACAGGCGTCGGGTTTCGGCGTAGGTCATCACCAGGTTCTGCATCGCCCGGGTGATGCCGACGTAGGCCAGGCGCCGTTCTTCTTCAAGGCGGCCGGGTTCTTCCAGGCTCATCTTGTGCGGGAACAGGCCTTCTTCCATGCCCACCAGGAACACGTAAGGGAATTCCAGGCCCTTGGCGCTGTGCAGGGTCATCAGCTGGATGCTGTCTTCGTGCTCGTCGGCCTGGGTGTCGCCGGCTTCCAGCGAGGCGTGGCCGAGGAAGGCCGCCAGCGGCGTCAGCTCCTGGTCTTCCTCGGTGTGCTCGAAGTTGCGCGCGGCGCTGACCAGTTCCTCAAGGTTTTCGACCCGCGCCTGGCCTTTCTCGCCTTTTTCCGCTTCGTGGTAGGCGATCAGCCCGGACTGCTCGATGACCGTCTGGGTCATCAGGTGCAGCGGCATCTCGGCGGTCACGGTGGCGAGGTGTTCGATCAGTTCCATAAAGGCGCCCAGGGCGCCAGCGGCACGCCCGGTCACGCCTTTGTTGGCCACCAGCTGGCGCATCGCTTCCCACATCGACACATGGCTGTGGCGTGCGTGTTCGCGAATCGCTTCGACGGTCTTTTCGCCGATGCCGCGGGTCGGCACGTTGATCACCCGCTCCAGGGCCGCATCGTTGCCGCGACCCTCCAGCAGGCGCAGGTAGGCCATGGCGTTCTTGATCTCGGCGCGCTCGAAGAAGCGCTGGCCGCCATAGATGCGATACGGAATGCGCTCGCGCAGCAGGGCCTCTTCCAGCACCCGCGACTGGGCGTTGGAGCGATACAGGATGGCGATATCGCTGCGGGCCAGGCCGGTTTTCAGGGCGCTTTCGATGGTTTCCACCACGTAGCGCGCTTCATCGTGCTCGTTGAAGGCGGCGTACAGGTTGATCGCCTCGCCTTCGCCACCGTCGGTCCACAGCTCCTTGCCCAGGCGCCCGGTGTTGTTGGCGATCAGGGCGTTGGCGGCCTTGAGGATGCCGGCGGTGGAGCGGTAGTTCTGCTCCAGGCGGATCACTTCGGTGTCGGGGAAGTCCGCGGAATACTGATGGATGTTCTCGATCTTCGCCCCGCGCCAGCCGTAGATCGACTGGTCGTCGTCGCCTACCACCATCAGGCTGTCGCCGCCCTTGGCCAAGAGGCGCAACCAGGCGTACTGCACGGCGTTGGTGTCCTGGAACTCGTCCACCAGCACATGGCGGAAACGCTTCTGGTAGTGCGCCAGCAGGCCCGGGTGGTCGCGCCACAGGTCCAGGGCGCGCAGCAGCAGTTCGGAGAAGTCGATGACCCCGGCGCGCTGGCAGGCGGCCTCGTAGGCTTCGTAGATGCCGCGCATGGTGGCCAGGAACAGGTCGCCGCTGGCCTGGATATGTTGCGGGCGCAGCCCTTCGTCCTTCTGCCCGTTGATGAACCACTGGGCCTGCCGGGCTGGCCAGCGTTGCTCGTCCAGGCCGAGGTCGCGGATCACCCGCTTGACCAGGCGTTGCTGGTCGTCGCTGTCGAGGATCTGGAAGGTCTGGCTCAGGCCGGCCTCTTGCCAGTGTGCCCGCAGCAGGCGGTGCGCCAGGCCGTGGAAGGTGCCGACCCACATGCCGGCCGGGTTGATGCCCATCAACTGCTCGATGCGCTGGCGCATCTCGGCAGCGGCCTTGTTGGTGAAGGTCACCGACAGGATCGAATGGGGCGAAGCGTTCTCGACCTGGATCAACCAGGCGATACGGTGCACCAGCACTCGGGTTTTGCCGGAGCCGGCGCCGGCCAGGACCAACTGACGGCCCAAGGAGGCGGCTACGGCCTGGCGTTGGGCATCGTTGAGGGAGTTCAGCAGAAGGGAGAGATCATCGCGCATCGGGGCATTCTAGGGGGCTGGCGCACACCGGGCAAACCAAGCTTTGGTTTAACCGATAAAACAACGTCGGGGACGACCGGTCGGTCATCGGCTGCAGCCGTTGGCCGGGCTTGGCTGGAGGAATTTCGCATGGATCGGCGGTTGGGCGGATTTGTCGATTTTATGATTTCGGACAGTTTGGTCCGGGCGGTTGCTTGTGTATGCTCCGGCGACGTTTCAGGCTCGATCATTATAAGAACACTGCCTATGACACTCAGCACTGGCCCGTCCGGACCCTCAGTGGAGCCTCGGGTGGTTCGCAAGCAATACGCCATGGAGATGGCGGTAGAACGCACGCGCCTGCTTTACCAGGGCTCCCTGCTGCCCACCCTGTTCATGCTGCTCAACGGCCTGGTCTGCGCCTGGCTGCTGTGGAGCCCCGAACGTTACTGGCTGGTCAGCGTGTGGATGGTCTGGTTGCTGGCCCTGGTCGCCCTGCGGGTGATCCAGGTGGCGGCGTTCGACTCGGCGATTCCCAGCCGCCAGGCGCAGCCGGTCTGGCGCCGCATGTTCCTGCTCGGCTCCGCCGTCAGCGGCCTGACCCTGGCCGGCGCCGGCATCGCCCTGATGCCCACCGACAACTTCCTGCAGCAGGCCTGGGTCTTCGGCCTGATCGGCGCGGCGATCCTCTCGGCCAGCGTGGCCTACGCGGTCAGCCTGCCGGCCTTCCTGTCCTTTACCTTGCCCTGCCTGCTGCCAGCGATCGGCTACCTGTTCTGGGGTGGCGACGAGCAGCAGCGAGGCTGGGGCTGGCTGGGATTGATCCTGCTGGTGTCGCTGAGCGTGGTGGCCTGGCAGGTCAACCGGCTGATCCAGACCGGCCTGCTGCGGCGTTTCCAGAATCAGGCGCTGATCGAGCACCTGCAGCAGGCGCAGAGCCGCAGCGAGCAGCTCAACAGCGAGCTGCTGCGGGAAGTCGAGCAGCGCCGCCGGGCCGAGGAGGAGCTGCGCGAAGCCCAGGTCGGCCTGGAAAGCCGGGTGGCCCAGCGCAGCCTCGAGCTGGATGCGGCCAACCAGGCGTTGCGCAAGAGCGAGGCGCGCCTGGCGCTGGCCTTGAAGGCCAGCCAGCTGGGGCTGTGGGACTGGAACCTGCAGACCGACGAAGTCCATCACAGCCAGATCAAGGAGCTGTTCGGCCTGGAGCCGGAGTCCGTGCGGGGGATGCTCAGCCATCTCAAGCCGCTGCTGCATCCCGAGGACCTGCCGCTGCTCAAGCGCGCGCTGGTGGAGCACCTGAAGGGGCGCACCGAGGATTACCTGGTGGAGTACCGCGTGCGCCATGGCGATGGCCACTGGGTGTGGATCGAGGACCGCGGGCGTGCGGTGGAGCGGGGCGCCGGTGGGCGGGTGTTGCGCATGGTCGGCACCCGGCGCGACATCAGCGCCAGCAAGGAACAGGAAGAGCAACGGCGCCTGGCGGCGATGGTGTTCGAGGCGGCCAGCGAAGGCATCGTGATCCTCGATCCCGATTACGTGCTGCTGGCGGTCAATCAGGCGTTCTGCCGGGTCACCGGCTACCAGGTCGAGGACATGCTGGGGCGCAATGTGGTCGAACTGCCGGGTAGCCGCGACGCGCGACGGCATTATCCGGTGATTCACCAGGCCCTCGAAGAACACGGCAGTTGGCAGGGCGAGCTGGTGGAAGCGCGCAAGAACGGCGAGCTGTACCCGCAATGGCTGCAACTGAACGTGGTGCGCGATACCCGGGGAAACATCAGTCATATTGTGGGTTTCTTCGCCGATCTGTCGGCGCGGCGCGAATCCGAAGAGCGCATGCGCTACCTGACCCACTACGACGAACTCACCGGCCTGGCCAACCGTTCGCTGTTCCGCGAACGGCTGCGCGACGCCCATCAGCGTGTGCGCCAGGGCGGCCGCAGCCTGGCTCTGGTGCATATCAACCTGGACCGTTTCAAGCTGCTCAACGACAGCCTGGGCCATGATGTCGCCGACCAGCTCTTGCAGAAAATGGCCCGGCGGCTGGTCAACGCGCTGCCGGAAGCCGACACCATCGCCCGTCTGTCCAGCGACGAATTCGCCGTCCTGTTCGACGCCTACGGCAGCCTGTCGAGCCTGACCCGGGTGGCTACCCGGCTGTCGGCGAAGCTGCGCCTGCCGATCATCGTGGAGGGGCACGAACTGGTGGTCAGTGCCTCCATGGGGATCAGCATGCTGCCCGACAGCGCCCGGGAAATACCCGCGCTGATCAGCCAGGCGAACATCGCCATGCAACACGCCAAGCATCTGGGCGGTAACAACTTCCAGTTCTACACCGCGAGCCTGCAGGCCAGCACCCTGGAGCGCCTGCAGCTGGAGAACCAGTTGCGCAAGGCCATCGAAGAGCGGCAACTGAAGGTGTTCTACCAGCCGAAACTGTGCCTCGCCACCGGCCGTCTCAATGCCGCCGAGGCCCTGGTGCGCTGGGATCATCCCGGCATGGGGCGGGTGCCCCCGGGGGACTTTATCGGCCTGGCGGAGGAGACCGGGCTGATCGGCCCGATCGGCGAATTCGTCTTGCGCCAGGCCTGCTGGCAAGCCTGCGAGTGGCAGCGCCAGGGGCTGCCGGCGATTCGGGTGTCGGTGAACCTGTCGGTGCATCAGCTGCGCCAGGGCAAGCTGGTCAGCCTGGTGCGCAGCGTGCTGGAAGAGACCGGGCTGGCGCCGCAATTCCTCGAGCTGGAACTGACCGAAAGCCACCTGCTCGACAGCGTCGAGCACATCATTTCCACCTTCCGCCAGTTGCGCGACCTGGGGGTGAAGCTGGCCATCGACGATTTCGGCACCGGCTATTCCTCGCTGAGCTACCTCAAGCGCATTCCGGTGGACTACGTGAAGATCGACCAGGCGTTCATCCGCGGCCTGAGCGACGGTGGCGCCGACGCTGCGATCACCCGGGCGATCATCGCCATGGCCCATGGGTTGTCGCTGAAAGTGGTGGCCGAAGGGGTGGAGCATCCGGGGCAGTTGGCCTTTCTCAAGGCGCAGAAGTGCGATGAGGTGCAGGGCTATCTGATCAGCCGGCCGGTGGAAGCCGAGGGCCTGGCGGCGCTCCTGAGGGCCGAGGCCCCCTAGCTACAAAGCACCCGCAAGGCTGAAACTGTGGGGTGCGAAGGTGATTCAGTTACGCATTGAGCAGGCAAAAAGCGAATTCATGTAGTATAACTACAAGATTGCTACATCCTTGGGCGTCTGCCCCATAACAATGAGTCCAGCCCTTTGAACCTGTTGCAGCACATCGCCCAATCACGCCATCTCTTGCGCAAGTCGGAACTCAAGGTCGCCGATCATGTGCTGCTCGATCCTGCGGCGGTGATGCACAGCTCCATGGCCGACCTGGCCCACAGCGTGGGTATCAGCGAGCCGACCATCGTGCGCTTCTGCCGCGCCATCGGTTGCTCGGGGTTCCAGGACCTGAAACTCAAGCTGGCGCAGAGCCTGGCCGCCGGGGCCAGCTTCGGCCAGTTCGCGATCCATGAAGACGACTCGGTCGCCGACTACAGCCTGAAAATCTTCGACACCACCCTGCACACCCTGATGGAGGTTCGCGAGAAGCTCGATCCGGTGGAGCTGCAGCGGGCCGTGACCCTCATGTCCCAGGCCCAGCGCGTGGAGTTCTACGGTTTCGGGGCGTCGGGCGCGGTAGCGGCGGATGCCCAGCACAAGTTCTTCCGCCTGCTGCTGACCGCAGCAGCCTATTCCGACCCGCACATGCAGGCGATGTCGGCGGTGACCCTCAAGCCCACCGACGTGGCGATCTGCATTTCCCAGTCCGGGCGTTCCAAGGACCTACTGATCACCGCCAACCTGGTGCGTGAAAGCGGCGCCTCGCTGATCACCCTGTGCCCGAGCCAGACGCCGTTGGCCGAGCTGTCGACCGTCAACCTGGCCATCGACGTGCACGAAGACACCGAGATCTACACCCCGCTGACCTCGCGTATCGCCCACCTGGTGGTGATCGACGTGCTGGCGATGGGCGTGGCCATGGCCCGCGGTCCGAGCCTGGTCAACCACCTCAAGAGCGTGAAGCGCAGCTTGCGCAGCCTGCGGCTGTCGCCCAAGGCTGTGAAGGCCCTCGACGACTGAGTGCGATCGCAAGCCTCGCTCCTCCAGGGGGCGGTGTGAGCCGTTGGGCAATGTTCATCTTCCTGTAACCGGCCCGCAGCCAAATCGTCACTGGCAGGCGGCATCGTGAAACTCCCGTACTCGCATTGGGAGACTCGAAATGGCCCGGCCTTACGAAGAGAGCAACAGCGCAGTCAAAACCCGTCGTCAGCAGGAAGACCAGCGCCGCATGGAATTTCGCCGCGCGATCGAACATCGCTGTGAGCTGCGTCGTCTGCAGCAGGAAATCAACGACTACCCCGAGCTGGACGCCGTCAATTACTGGCAGGCTGCCTCGGCGGCTTCCCGGCAAAACGTTCAACCAACCCGCTGATCTGCATCCGTTCGCTGCGGATAAACCCCAGGAACGCATGCGCTACCGGTGACAGGCGTTTGGCCTTGGCCTGCACCAGGCACCAGCTGCGATACAACGGCAGCTCTTCGACCGGCAACTCGACCAGTCCCCCGGTTGCCAACTCAAGGTTCAGGGCGTGGCGCGTCAACAGCGCCACGCCCAGACCCGCCAGCACGCACTCCCGTTGCGCCTCCGCCGAAGACACTTCCAGGGTCTGGGTGAAGTGCACGCGCTTTTCCTTGAAATATTCCTCGCAGGCCAGGCGCGTGCCCGAACCCTGTTCGCGCACCAGCAGGTTGTAGGGCTCCAGGTCCTGCAGGCGCAGCGGTCCCTGGTGGCACAGCGGATGCTCGGGCGGCGCCACGGCGACGATCGGGTTGTTGAGGAACGGCAGGAATTCCAGGCCCATGTCCTGCGGGACCATGGACATGATCACCAGGTCGTCGCGATTGTCCGAGAGACGGCGGATCACCTGGCCACGGTTGACCACCGTCAGTTGCAGATTGACCTCCGGGTGCTGGCGCTTGAAGGCAGCGAACAGGTGCGGCACGAAGTACTTGGCGCTGGATTCCACCGCCAGCTTCAGCTGGCCCTGCAGCGAGCCCTGCATGTCCGACAGCTGCATGTCGAGGTTTTCCAGGCGCCCGAAGATGTCGCGGCTGGCCCGCTGCAGGGCCTCGGCGGCCTCGGTCATGTAGAGCTTCTTGCCCACGTAGTCGAACAAGGGCTGGCCGATCAGCTCTTCCAGCTGGCGAATCTGCAGGCTGACGGCGGGCTGGGTCAGGGACATTTCCTCGGCCGCCCGGCTGTACGAGCGCAGATCGCACACTTCATTGAAGATCTGCAGTTGGCGTAATGTCATACGCATCAAGGACTTACGCATTATTCAAGGTCTCGTGCCGAGGGCTGTCGGATCAACTATAAGTCGTTACTTATGCATGACCCAATAATTATTGATTTTTGTTAATTCATCGACAGGAATAGTGTGGGCCTGCGACTGGCTTGAAACATTTGGTCACGCGCCGACCTGGTCTAGCGGGTTGTTTGTTCCAACGGCTCAAGGGTACCTCCAAGTGATAAAAAAGATCCTGATCGCCAACCGTGGTGAGATTGCCGTACGAATCGTACGTGCCTGCGCCGAGATGGGCATTCGCTCGGTCGCGATCTTCTCCGACGCCGATCGCCATGCCCTGCATGTGAAGCGTGCGGACGAGGCCCACAGCATTGGCGCCGAGCCGCTGGCCGGCTACCTGAACCCGCGCAAGCTGGTGAACCTGGCAGTGGAAACCGGCTGCGACGCCTTGCACCCCGGCTACGGCTTCCTTTCGGAAAACGCCGAACTGGCGGAGATCTGCGCCGAACGCGGCATCAAATTCATTGGTCCATCGGCCGAAGTGATTCGCCGCATGGGCGACAAGACCGAAGCCCGCCGCAGCATGATCAAGGCCGGCGTGCCGGTCACCCCGGGCACCGAAGGCAACGTCTCGGGCATCGAAGAAGCCCTGAGCGAAGGCGACCGCATCGGTTACCCGGTGATGCTCAAGGCCACTTCCGGCGGTGGCGGCCGCGGCATCCGCCGCTGCAACAGCCGCGAAGAACTGGAACAGGCATTCCCCCGGGTGATTTCCGAGGCGACCAAGGCCTTCGGCTCTGCCGAAGTGTTCCTGGAAAAGTGCATCGTCAATCCCAAGCACATCGAAGCGCAGATCCTCGGCGACAGCTTTGGCAACGTGGTGCATCTGTTCGAGCGCGACTGCTCGATCCAGCGCCGCAACCAGAAGCTGATCGAGATCGCCCCGAGCCCGCAGCTGACCCCGGAACAGCGCGCCTATATCGGCGACCTGTCGGTGCGCGCGGCCAAGGCGGTGGGCTACGAGAACGCCGGTACCGTGGAGTTCCTGCTCGCCGACGGCGAGGTGTACTTCATGGAGATGAACACCCGGGTGCAGGTGGAGCACACCATCACCGAGGAAATCACCGGCATCGACATCGTGCGCGAACAGATCCGCATCGCCTCCGGCCTGCCGCTGTCGGTGAAGCAGGAAGACATCCAGCACCGGGGGTTCGCCCTGCAGTTCCGGATCAACGCCGAAGACCCGAAAAACAACTTCCTGCCGAGCTTCGGCAAGATCACCCGGTACTACGCCCCCGGCGGCCCCGGCGTGCGTACCGACACGGCGATCTACACCGGCTACACCATTCCGCCGTTCTACGACTCCATGTGCCTGAAGCTGGTGGTCTGGGCGCTGACCTGGGAAGAAGCGATGGACCGTGGCTTGCGCGCCCTGGACGACATGCGTCTGCAAGGGGTCAAGACCACCGCCGCCTATTACCAGGAAATCCTCCGTAACCCGGAATTCCGTAGCGGCCAGTTCAATACCAGCTTCGTCGAAAGCCACCCTGAGCTGACCAACTACTCGATCAAGCGCAAACCCGAAGAGCTGGCCCTGGCCATCGCCGCCGCCATCGCCGCCCACGCAGGCCTGTGAGGAAAAGAACAATGTCCAAGAAGATCCATGTAACCGACACCATCCTGCGCGACGCCCACCAATCGCTGCTGGCGACCCGCATGCGCACCGAAGACATGCTGCCGATCTGCGACAAGCTCGACAAAGTCGGCTACTGGTCGCTGGAAGTCTGGGGCGGCGCGACCTTCGACGCCTGCGTGCGCTTCCTCAAGGAAGACCCGTGGGAGCGCCTGCGCAAACTGCGCGCCGCGCTGCCCAACACCCGCCTGCAAATGCTTCTGCGCGGGCAGAACCTGCTGGGCTACCGGCATTACAGCGACGACGTGGTCAAGGCCTTCGTCGCCAAGGCGGCGGTCAACGGCATCGATGTGTTCCGCATCTTCGACGCCATGAACGACGTGCGTAACCTGCGGGTGGCCATCGAGGCGGTGAAAGCCGCCGGCAAGCACGCCCAGGGCACCATCGCCTACACCACCAGCCCGGTGCACACCATCGAGGCGTTCGTGGCCCAGGCCAAGCAGATGGAATCCATGGGTTGCGACTCGGTGGCGATCAAGGACATGGCTGGCCTGCTGACCCCTTACGCCACTGGCGAGCTGGTCAAGGCGCTGAAATCCGAGCAGTCGCTGCCGGTGTTCGTCCACTCCCACGATACGGCTGGCTTGGCCGCGATGTGCCAGCTCAAGGCCATCGAGAATGGCGCCGACCATATCGACACCGCGATCTCCAGCTTCGCCTGGGGCACCAGCCACCCGGGCACCGAATCGATGGTCGCCGCCCTCAAAGGCAGCGAGTTCGACACCGGCCTGGACCTGGAACTGCTGCAGGAGATCGGCCTGTACTTCTATGCCGTGCGCAAGAAGTACCACCAGTTCGAAAGCGAGTTCACCGCGGTCGACACCCGGGTGCAGGTCAACCAGGTGCCGGGCGGGATGATTTCCAACCTGGCCAACCAGCTCAAGGAGCAGGGCGCCCTGAACCGCATGAACGAAGTGCTGGCGGAGATTCCGCGGGTGCGTCACGACCTGGGCTACCCGCCGCTGGTGACCCCGACTTCGCAGATCGTCGGCACCCAGGCGTTCTTCAACGTCCTGGCCGGCGAGCGCTACAAGACCATCACCAACGAAGTGAAGCTCTACCTGCAAGGCGGCTACGGCAAGGCACCAGGTGAGGTGGACGAGAAACTGCGGCGCCAAGCCATCGGCAGCGAGGAAGTGATCGACGTGCGTCCGGCCGACCTGCTGAAGCCGGAAATGACCAAGCTGCGTGCCGATATCGGTGCCTTGGCCAAGTCCGAAGAAGACGTGCTGACCTACGCCATGTTCCCGGATATCGGGCGCAAGTTCCTCGAAGAGCGCGAGGCCGGGACCCTGACTCCGGAAGTGCTGCTGCCGATTCCGGAAGCCGGCGGCGTGAGCAAGGCCGGCGGCGAGGGCGTACCGACCGAGTTCGTCATCGACGTCCACGGCGAGACCTACCGCGTCGACATCACCGGCGTCGGCGTGAAGGCCGAAGGCAAGCGCCACTTCTACCTGTCCATCGACGGCATGCCGGAAGAGGTGGTATTCGAGCCGCTCAACGAGTTCGTCGGCGGCGGCAGCAGCAAGCGCAAGCAGGCCAGCGCGCCGGGCCACGTCAGCACCACCATGCCGGGCAACATCGTCGATGTGCTGGTCAAGGCCGGCGACACGGTGAAAGCCGGCCAGCCTGTGCTGATCACTGAAGCCATGAAGATGGAGACCGAAGTCCAGGCGGCCATCGCCGGCAAGGTCACCGCCATCCACGTGGCCAAGGGCGACCGGGTCAACCCGGGCGAAATCCTGATCGAGATCGAAGGCTGATCCAACGCTTTCATCCGCAACGTTTTACCTCGGGGGAGCAGATGCTCCCCTTTTTTTTGCCTGGCGTCAGGCGCTGGCGGAGCCCCCTGGCGCACCGCTGTAAGTGGCCTGAAGGGGGGATTTCCAGCTCTGGGCGGATATTATTGAAGTGCTTTTTAATACACTTATCTCATTCTGAAATTAGTAAATCTGCATTAGAATGCATGCTTGTGCCGAAAGGCTGATTAAAAGTGTATTAAATTGCAGGCCATACAGTGCTTCGGCTGACTTTGCAGCTCTACCGCGCAGGGGCATGGAGCGACGCCATGACCCTGACCTTCGACAAGCCTGAAGAGGGCTTCGCCAGCCCCTGCAGCTTTGGTTATGTCCAGCAGTACCTGGTGGATAACCTGGAGGTTATCGCCAGCCCGCTGGCCAGGTCGGTCAGTGCGCAGATTCCAGTGGGTTGGGAGTCTTGGCGCGAAGATCGGGCCCCGGCCTTTCTCTATGACCTTGCTCCCACAGCGGCGGCCGGGCGTTTCTTGCTGCGCCAGATTGGCCATGAGCGGCCGGACGGCATGGGTGTCGACTTGTTCCTGTTGGCCCGGTCCACGGCGGCCCCCATCGGCAACCTGCGGATCAAGGAGTCGCTGACGGGGCTGCGCCGGCGGCCGGCGCTGGGCTTCCCGCGGGACCAGGTGATCGCCCTCGATAACCGCTTTCTCGAGTACGCCCACGAGCAGGGCGCGGCGTTCGGCGGTACCGCGAGTATCGGCGACCAGGCCCCCAAGCTGTTGCTGACGCAGAACCGCGAGGGCCTGTTGTACCCCGACGCGCTGCTGGACGATGCCTCGGCGGCGCGCCACTGGTGGGTGAAGTTTCCCCGTAACCCGGCCACGCAGAACGACTGCGACATCCTCAGGAGCGAGTTCCACTATTACCGGGCGCTGCAACAACTGGGCATCGATACGCTGCCGGCCGAGGGGCTGGCCCTGGAGGAGGGGCACAGGCCCAGCCTCTGGATGCAGCGCTTTGACCGCCGGGTGACGGAGGCGGGTGTCGAGCGCCTGGCGGTGGAGTCGATCTACTCCCTGGCGGGGCTGGTGGGCCATGGCCAGGGCATGCGGCACACCGAGGTGTTGGGGATTCTCGCCGAGCTTTGGCGAGCCACCGGCCAGGAGTCGGCGATCCCGGAGCTGGTGGCGGATTACCTGCGCCGGGATCTGCTCAACAAGATCCTCGGCAACTCGGACAACCACGGGCGCAATACCTTGATCATCCGCACGGAAGACGCGGTACAGCTGGCCCCGATCCACGACCTGGCACCCATGGTCATGGACGATGAAGGCATTGCCAGGACCATCAAATGGCCCGGCCGGATGGAGGTGGCGGGCGATGTGGACTGGCGCCTGGTGTGCGCCAGCCTGAAGCCGCTGATCGACCCGGAAGCCGCCCTGACGCGTCTGCGCGAGGATGCCGAACGCCTGCGGGCCTTGCCGGACCTGCTGAGCGCCAGCGGCTTGCCCGAGGCCACCCTGAATCACCCGCGCATTCACCTGCGCCACCTGGACCGACGCCTGCAGGAGTGGGGATTGCGATGAGTACGACTCTGGAAGAGCGCGGCGCGCTGATCGAGAACATCCAGCAGGAACTGGCGGCTGGCCGCTTGCCGATCGGCGATGGGGTCAAGCGCCTGCGCACCGAAGTCACGGGGCTGCATCAGAGCCAGTTCGCCAAGATGTGTCGGATCTCCTTGCGCACCCTGATCCACATTGAACACGGCGATGGCAACCCGACCCTCAAGTCGTTGAACGCCGTGTTCAAGCCCTTCGGCTTGCAGATGGGGGTGGCGCAAGTACAGAAGGCCAGTCGCGCCCGCTCGTTGTTCAACGAGCCCGAGCGCCTGGAAACAGGCCCGGCTGCGCCCGGGCCCTCGTCCCTCGTTTGAGCCTCAGCTGCGCTTGGCGTAACCCTTGCCGTAGTGTTTTTCCAGCCGCGCCTGGATCAGTTCCAGGCCGATGGACAGCAGCCAGTAGATCAGCGCCGCGGTGCTGAGCATTTCGATGTAGCGGTAGCTGGAGCGGCCGTAGGACTGGGCCAGGAACATCACTTCCCAGACCCCCATCACCGAGATCAGCGACGAATCCTTGAGCATCGAGATGAACTGGTTGGTGGCCGGCGGGACTATGGTGCGCATGGCTTGCGGCAGGGTCACGCGCCAGAAGATCACGCTGTCGCCCATACCCAGTGCCAGGGAGGCTTCGCGCTGGCCGTGGGGCACGCCGAGGATGCCGGCACGAAAGATCTCGCTCAGGTAGGCGCCGTAGTTCAGCGACAGGGCGATGATCCCCGCGGCGATGGCGCCCGGCACCACGCCCAGCTGCGGCAGGCCGAGGTAGATCAGGAGGATCTGGATCAGCAGCGGTGTGCCGCGAAAGAACGAGGCGTAGAAGCTGGCGATGCCGAAGGCCACGGCACTGTTCGACAGCCGGGCGAGGGCGGCGGCGAAACCCAGCAGCGACGACAGCACGATTGAACAGGCACAGAGGAACAGGGTCAGCGCCGCGCCTTGCAGAAAGCCGCTGGGAGCCAGGGTCAGGCCGAGCAGGTTGGGCAGCTTGTCGAGGATGATCGAGAACTTCAGGTCGAAGCTCAGGAAAAAACTGGCGAACAGGCCGAACAGCGCCGCCCAGGTCAGGTACAGGCGGGTGCGGAAACCGAAGAGGCGCTTGAGCAGCGGCTCAGCCACCGGCTGCGGTGGCTGGGGTGGTTGCGGGAAAGAAGTCATTGGCTGATGTCGGCGCCGATCCATTTCTGCGAGAGCTTGCTCAGGGTGCCGTCCTGCTTCAGCTGGGCGAACACCTCGCGGACCTTGGCGTCCCACTGGGCGTCGCCTTTCTCGATGGCCACCGAGTTGGGTTCGGCGTACAGCGGTGCGCCGGCGAGCTTGAAGCGCGAATCCTGGGACAGGCGCGGCTGGGCGGTCACCAGGTTGGTGAGGATCGCATCCAGGCGCACGCCGGCACCCAGGCCGAGGTCCTGGAAGGCCACGTTGTCGGTGTCGTAGGGAGCGATCTGCACATTCTCGAACGGGTATTGCAGTTGGGTGTCTTCGGCACCCTCGATCACCAGGTTCTTGTTCAGGTAGCTCTCGTAGCTGGAGGCGCTGGTCAGGCCGACCTTCTTGTCGCTCAGGTCCTTGGCGCCATGGATGCGCTCGTCCTTGGCATTGACCACGATCACCGCCGGAGAGGCGTAGTACTGCACCGGGAAATCGAAGACTTCGGCGCGGGCCTTGCTCGGGGTCATGGAGCAGATGCAGATGTCGTAGCGACCGCTCCAGCGGCCGGCAGCGATCACGTCCCAGGACGGCGTTTCCAGGCGCAGCTTCACCCCCAGCTTGTCGGCCACGGCCTTGGCCACGTCGACGTCGAAGCCATCGAGCTGGTTCTGTTCGTTGAGGAAGGAGAAGGGCGGGTAGCTTTCCATCAAGACTCCCACCAGCTCTTTTTTCTGTTCGATGCGGTCCAGGGTGGCGCCGGCGAAAGCCTGGCTGGAGGCAGCGAGAATCGTCAGGCCCAGGGCCAGCAGCGGTTTGAATGTCATGGAAATCCCGAGCAGAAAAAAGGTTGTTATTAACTGAATGGTGCGTATTAAATAGTTATAAGAGCGACTCAGATAGTGAGTTATTTTCATAAGCATATGAGTAAAGAGCATATGGGCGCAGGCAGAACGGTAATTCTGGATGGCGGTATGGGTCGTGAACTGCAACGCCGAGGGGCGCCGTTCAGGCAGCCCGAGTGGTCGGCGCTGGCCCTGAGCGAGGCGCCGCAGGCAGTGGAAGCGGTGCATGCGGCGTACATCGAAAGCGGTGCCGACGTCATCACCAGCAACAGCTACGCGGTGGTGCCGTTCCATATCGGTGAGGAGCGCTTTGCCGCGCAAGGGCAAGCGCTGGCGGCCCTGGCCGGCGAGTTGGCGCGGCGGGCGGTGCAGGCTTCCGGCAAGCCGGTGCGGGTCGCCGGTTCGCTGCCGCCGCTGTTCGGCTCCTATCGCCCGGACCTGTTCGAGGCCGACCGCGCCGCCGAGCTGCTGGCACCGCTGGTCAACGGCCTGGCGGCCCACGTCGACCTGTGGCTGGCGGAAACCCAGAGTTCCATCGCCGAGGCGCGGGCGATCCGTGCCGGCCTGCCCAAGGACGGCAAACCCTTCTGGCTGTCGTTCACCTTGCGGGACGAGGACCCCGATGACGTACCGCGCCTGCGTTCCGGCGAACCGGTGGCGGACGCGGCGGCGGTGGCGGCCGAGCTGGGAGTAGAGACCTTGCTGTTCAACTGCAGCCAGCCGGAAGTGATAGGCGCAGCGATCGATGCGGCGCGGGCAACCTTCGAGCGGCTAGGGGCGAAGATCCAGATCGGCGCCTACGCCAATGCCTTCCCGCCGCAACCGAAAGAAGCCACGGCCAACGATGGCCTCGACCCGCTGCGCGACGACCTCGACCCGCCGGGCTACCTGCAATGGGCGGTCGACTGGCGGCAACGCGGCGCCAGCCATCTGGGCGGCTGCTGCGGCATCGGGCCGGAGCACATTGCCGTGCTGGCGCAGAAGCTGGCTTAAAAGCATCGCGGGCAAGCCTCGCTCCTACAAAACCGCGTCGTGCACACGCAACTGTAGGAGCGGCCGGTCGACGCTCGATTGCCCGCGATGACGTCAGATCAAACGCTGCCTGACAAAGGGGACTATCCCCGGCACTGCGCCAGGCTCTTCACCTGCCCCGAACCGCTCTGGTTATCTTCGCTCAACCATTGTTCGAAGCCCGCGGCAATTGCCGGCCACTCGGAATCGAGGATCGAATACCAGGTGGTATCGCGGCTCTGGCCCTTGACCACCATGTGCTGGCGGAACACCCCCTCGAAACGAAAGCCCAGGCGTTCGGCCGCATAGCGCGAGCGGGCGTTGGCGTTGTTGCACTTCCACTCCAGGCGACGATAGCCCAGGGCGAAGGCTTCCCTGGCCAGCAGGTACACCGCTTCGGTGCTCTTGGGCGAGCGCTGCATTGGCGCGCCGAAGGTCACGTGGCCGATCTCGATGCGGCCATGGGCCGGGACGATCGACATCAGGCTGAGAATGCCCTGCACCTGGCCGCTGGCGCGGTCGATCACGCTGAAGAAATACGGGTCGCTGGCGACCGCGTGGTTGTTCAGCCAGGCATCGAATGCGTCGCGCACGGGGAAGGGGCCGTAAGGCAGGTAGTCCCAGAGCTTCGGGTCGGCGCCGGGCCCCTGCAGGACCTGGAACAGTTGGTCGCCATGGCGCGCCGGGTCGAGTTTTTCCAGGCGGATGAAGCGTCCTTCCAGCAGGGTGGTCGACGGCGGCGGCACGCCTTGCCAGTCGGCGAGTGAGATCGGCATGGAGTTCTCCTTGAGCGCTTAGAGGGCTTTGCGAAATTGAATGAAACCCGGGCGTTCGGCGATCCGTTCGTAGAGCTGGATGGCCGTGGCATTGGTTTCGTGGGTCAGCCAGTGGACCTTGCAGCAGCCATCGGTCTTGGCGGTGGCGTAGACGAATTCGATCAGTTGGCGGCCCACTCCGGTGCCGCGTTGCTCCGGTATCACCAGCAGGTCCTGCAGGTAGCAGGAGCTTTCGATGCTCCAATTGGAACGGTGGTAGATGAAGTGCACCATGCCCACCGCCCGCTCGCCATCCCATGCCAGGGCGGCGTGAGTCGGCTCGGCGGGGTCGAGGAAGCGCTGCCAGGTGCTGCGGGTGACCGCGTCAGCCAGCTCGGTTTCGTAGAAGCGCAGGTAGGCCTGCCACAGCGGCAGCCAGGCCGCGTGGTCAGCGGCGGTGACGGGACGAATCTGGATCTGGCTCATGGCTGCTCCTGCATCAGGTGGGAAATGTTCCGGTCGTGGGGATCGGCGCTGGCGGCCAATCCCTCGCGCACCCCGGCGATGTCGGCGGCGGTGCGGTTCTGGCTGAGTTTGCGTTTGCCTTCCAGGCGCTGGATCGGCAGGACGAAACCGACGATGGCGCGCAGCATGCTGTCCATGAACTCGGCGGGGGCATCCTCGAATGTCCAGGGCTTGTCGCGGCCGGCTTCATGCTGGTGGGTGAGGGCGCTGACGACCTCGCGGATGCGCTGCGGATCGCTGAATACCTCGGCGCTGCCGTAGGCGTGCACGGTCACGTAGTTCCAGGTCGGCACCACCTTGCCGTGCTCGGCCTTGCTCGGGTACAGCGACGGGCTGACGTAGGTTTCGGCCCCCGGGAAGATCACCAGGGCCTCGGCGCCGCCGGCCAGTTCCTGCCATTGCGGGTTAGCCTTGGCCAGGTGCCCGTAGAGGGTGCCGAACGGGCCCTGGTCCGGGGCGAACAACAGGGGCAGGTGATTGGCCTGCAGGCCTTGTTCGCCGTAGGTCACCAGGGTGGCCAGGCGGGTTTCCCCGATCAGTCTGTGCAGGGTGGGCAGGTCTTCTTCGGCGAAAGCGCGGGGTACGTACATGGAAAAATATCCTTGGCGAATGGCTGCATCCTAGGCAGGCTAATGGTCTGTTGTAAGAGCCATCTTCAGCCAATTTCATAGGTCCATTCGCCAATCGGGGGCAAGCCCATGAACAGTCCGCTGCCGCTTTCCTTCAACCCCGCCGGTATCGAACTGGACCGCGGCCAGGGGCTCAGCCGCCAGCTGTACCAGGCATTGCGCCTGCGGGTGCTGGACGGCCGCCTCGCCGGCGGCACGCGGTTGCCGGCCAGCCGCGACCTGGCGGCGGCCCTGGAGATTTCCCGCAACAGCGTGGTGCGGGCCTATGACCAGCTGTATGCCGAGGGTTTTATCGAAGGCCGGGTCGGCGACGGCACCTATGTGGCGCAATTGCCGGAGAGTCGGCTGCCGATCAAGAGTCGGGCGGCAAAACTATCCACAAAAGTATCCACAGGGTTATCACCAGGCTTACCCACAGGGTTATCCACAAAAAGTCCGGATTTACCTGGGATTACATCCAGTAGAGTTATCCACAGCGAGGCCCTGGAGCGGGTCGAGCGGCACCATCTGGCGCTGCCGCAAGGCGGTCCGCCACGGGCTTTTCGGGTGGGGATTCCGGCGTTCGATCTGTTCCCGTTCGAGGTCTGGGCCAAGCTGAATGCGGCTTTCTGGCGCAAGCCGGACCTGCGCCAGCTGTGTTATGGCGATTCGGCCGGCGAGGCGCGCCTGCGGGAATTGATCGCGGCCTACCTGCGCAGTGCGCGGGGCATGCAATGCAGCGCTGAACAAATTGTGATCACTAGCGGCGCGCAACAGGGCATCAGCCTTTGTGCACAGTTGCTGGTGAACCCGGGCGACGGCGTGGCGGTGGAAAACCCCGGCTATCGCGCCGCGGGGCATGTCTTCGCCATTGCCGGGGCGCGCCTGCACGGGGTGGCGGTGGATCACGAGGGCTTCGACTGCTCGGCGCTGGCGGCCCTGGGCGATTGCCGTCTGGCCTATGTCACGCCGTCCCACCAGTACCCCACCGGGGTGACCCTGAGCCTGGCCCGGCGCCTGGAGCTGCTGGCCTGGGCCGAGCGCAACCAGGGCTGGATAGTCGAGGACGACTATGACGGCGAGTACCGCTACAGCGGTGCGCCGCTGGCGCCCTTGGCGGCGCTCGACCGGCAGGGTCGGGTGCTGTATGTCGGCACCTTCGGCAAGGTCGCGTTCCCGGCCTTGCGCCTGGGCTATCTGGTGTTGCCGCCGGCACTGGTGCAGCCCTTCGCCCAGCGGCGGGCGCTGGATGTGCGCCATTCCGAGGTCAGTACCCAGGCGGTGATGGCCGAGTTCATGGCCGCCGGGCATTTCCAGCGGCATATCCGGCGCATGCGCCGCGCCGCGTTGAGCCGGCGCAACGCCCTGCTGGCCGGCTGGCCTGTGGATATCCCCGGGGTGGGCAAGCTGCCGAATGTGGAGGCGGGCCTGCACCTGACGATTCCGGTGGCCAGCCTGGCCCGGGAACGCGAGCTGGTGGAGCAGGCCGCCGCGGTGGGGGTCGAGATCAATGGCCTGAGCAATTACTGGCTGCCGGATACAGCGCTGCCGGAGGACCGGCGCGCCGGGCTGGTGCTGGGCTTCGCCGCGGTGCCCGAAGCCGATATCGCCTGTGCCCTGGCGCGGTTGCGCCAGGCGTGGGGCGTATGACCGACACGATCACCTGTAGGAACAGCCGGTCGACGCTCGATTGCTCGCGATAGCCGCGGAGCGGCGATCTGTTCGCCACACCGCGTCATCGTTGACGTTCATCGCGAGCAAGCTTCGCTCCTACAGGGGAATGCGTTGGGGGTCAGGTCCCGGCCTTGATCTTGGTCCAGGCCCGGGTCCGTGCCCGTTCCGCATCGCGGGGCAGCGGTTGCAGGGTATACAGCGTGCCCATCGCTGCGTCGGTCGGGTACAGGTTGGGGTTGTTGCGGATCGCCGGATCCACCAGCCCGGTGGCGTCCTTGTTCGGGTTCGGGTAGCCGACGAAGTCGCTGACCGGCGCGATCACCTGGGGTTGCAGCAGGTAGTTGATGAAGGTGTAGGCGTCGTCCGGGTTCTTCGCGCCCTTGGGGATCGCCAGCATGTCGAACCAGATCGGCGCCCCTTCCTTCGGCAGGCGCATGTCCACCACCACGCCGTTCTTGGCTTCCTTGGCGCGGTTGGCCGCCTGGGAGAAGCTGCCGGAGTAGCCGACCGCCACGCAGATATCGCCGTTGGCGATGTCGGCCATGTACTTGGACGAGTGGAAGTAGGTGACGTACGGGCGGATCTTCAGCAGCAAGGCCTCGGCCTTGGCGTAGTCCGCCGGCTGCTTGCTGTTGGGGTCCAGGCCCAGGTGCTGCAGGGCCAGCGGCAGGATCTCCGACGGCGAGTCGAGCAGGGCCACGCCGCACTGCTTGAGCTTGCCGATGTTCTCTTCCTTGAAGATCAGGTCCCAGCTGTCCACCGGAGCGTTCTCGCCCAGGGCGGCCTTGATCTTGGCCGGGTTGAAGCCGATCAGGATGGTGCCGTACATGTAGGGCACGGCGAACTGGTTACCCGGGTCGTTGGCCTCGATCAGCTTCATCAGCTTGGGGTCGAGGTGGTTCCAGTTCGGCAGCTTGCTCCGGTCCAGGGGCTGGAACACCCCGGCCTCGATCTGCTTGGCGAGGAACACGTTGGACGGCACCACCACGTCGTAGCCGGAGTTGCCGGTCAGCAGTTTGGCCTCTAGCGCCTCGTTGGTGTCGAAGATGTCGTAGACCAGCTTGACCTGGCGGTTCTCGGCCTTGAAGTCCTCCAGGGCCTTGGGGGTGATGTAGTCGAACCAGTTGTAGACCCGCAGGGTGCGTTCCTCGGCCTGCGCGGCACTGCCCAGCAGCGCGGCGCAGAGCGCCGGCGCGATGTAACGGTTGAGCCTGTTCATGGTGCGGATTTCCTTCACTGGGCGCTTTGAAAGCCTTCGAGAACGTTCACGGCGTTGATGCCGATTTCTGCCACCGCGTAGCCGCCCTCCATGACGAACAGCGTCGGCTTGCCCAGGGCGGCGATGCGTTGCCCCATGGCCAGGTAGTCCGGGCTGTCGAGCTTGAACTGCGAGATCGGGTCGTCCTTGAAGGTGTCCACGCCCAGCGAGACCACGACGATGTCGGCGCCGTAGCGCCGGATTTCCCCACAGGCCTGTTCCAGGGCGGCGCTCCAGCGGTCCCAGCCGCTGCCGGCGGGCAGCGGGTAGTTGAAGTTGAAGCCCGCGCCGGGCCCTTCGCCCAGCTCGTCGGCATAACCCAGGAAGAACGGGAATTCGGCCTCCGGGTGGCCGTGGATCGAGGTGAACAGCACGTCGCTGCGTTCGTAGAAGATCGACTGGGTGCCGTTGCCGTGGTGGTAGTCGACGTCGAGGATCGCGACCTTGGCGTGGCCCTGGTCGAGGAAGGCCTGGGCGGCGATGGCCGCGTTGTTCAGGTAGCAGTAGCCGCCCATCAGGTCGCTGGCGGCGTGGTGTCCCGGTGGCCGGCACAGGGCGAAGGCGCTGCGCGCGCCGCGCTGGATCACCGCCTGGGCGGTGAGGGCGACCTGGGCCGCACTGTACGCCGCCTGCCAGGTGCCGGCGGTGATCGGCGCACCGCCGTCGAAGCTGTAGTAGCCGAGCTGGCCGTGCAGGCTGGTGGGGATCACGCTGCGCAGGGTGCGTGCCGGCCAGGTGTAGGGCAGCAGGTCGCCGTCGATGCCCTGGGCGGCCCAGCGCTCCCAGGCGCCCTTGAAGAAGTCCAGGTAGGCGCGGCTGTGGATGCGTTCGATCGGCCCCAGGCCGAAATCCCGCGGGGCCTCGACCGGGCCCAGGTTGCGATAGCGCACGCGGTCCAGCACGTGGTCGGCGCGGGACGGCATTTCGAAGCAGGGCATCAGTTGCCCGTCGATCAATTCACAGCGGCCGTGGTGCAGGTGGTGATCGTCCGAGTAGATCGTCAGCATTTGTTGTTCTCCGCAGGCTGTTTTCCGTGTTCCACAGTCTTGCGGCGCCGGGGCTTTTGGAGAACGGCAGGAGCGGCCAAAAGGGGATCGATATGGCCAAAGTCTTTGACCGAAATTCGCCCCCCTGAAGCAACATGGCGCCCCGTTGCGAGGCGCCACCTTGTTCAGCCGGCGACGGGCGCTTGAGTGAAGCGCTGCAACACCTCGAGCATGTCCGCGCGTTTTTTCTGGGCGAGAACCTTGAGCAACAGGGCGCGGCCGTTCTTCTCGCAGCGCTGGGCAGCGTCGGGATCGGCGCCTTTTTCCAGCAGCAGGGTGAACATGTCCAGAGTCTCCTGCTGGCTGGCAGAGGGCGACTGGGCGTCGGCGGAGGTCTTGTCGGCAACGAACATCAGCAGGCTCTGGCCTCCGGGCTCATGGTTGGAGCAGGTGCCACGACCGTAGTTCAGGTTGAGATTGGCGCCGGCTTCGACCAGCAGCCGCATGGCGGCGTAGTTGTTGTCCCAGAACGCCCGGTACAGAGCGGTTTCGTTGTCGTCCATGGTCCGCAGGTCGAGGTTCTGCGGGTGTTGCAGCAGCCAGGTGAAGCCTTCGAGGTTGCGCTTCTGTTCGGCCAGTTGCATCAGCGGGGTCTTGCCCCGGCTGGTGGGTTCGTCGATGGCGACGCCGGCTTCCAGGAGGAACTTGAGGCGCCCGCCCTGGTTCAAGTCAGGGCTGTCCTTGAGGTCGCGCTGCATGGCCTGGAGGGCCAGGGTGCTCCAGTTGTACTGGCCGCGGGTCTGGGCGCCATGGGCCAGCAACAGCCGGGCGATTTCCAGGTGCGGCGCGTCCAGGGCGTGCAGCAGGGCGCTGCGTCCGTCGTCGGCCATGACTTCGCCACTGACGCCGCTGGCCAGCAGGCGTCGGACCTCGGCTTCGTCACCGGCGTCCACGGCGGCTATCAGCGGCCAGAACCCCTGGCAGGCCTGGGGATTGGCGGACGCCAGGCCCAGGCGCTGGAGCACCCGGGGCGGCACGCTCAGCTGGCGTTGCAGGCGCATGCCGCAGTAGACCCGATACCCTTCGATGGCCCGGCCCTGGTGGATGTTGTCCAGTGGCCGCTGTTCGAACTGGGCCCAGTCCAGGTCGGCCAGGTTGAGGTAGGCGGGCATCCGCTCCGGCTCCCGGCGCAGCACTTCTTCCAGCCAGGGGCGGGCGGTTTTCAGTTGGCCGGCTTCGCTGGTCCAGTAGGCGATATCGTTGAGCAGGCCCGGGTACTCGCTGCGGTCCGGGGCCAGGGTGCGGAAGTCGTGGGTGGCGAAGAAGTCTTCCACCTGGCGCAGGCCCGGCCCCTTGTCCTTGGCTTTGCGCAGTCGTTCGTGGAGTTCGCGGAACTGCTGCCAGGCCGCGTCCGCCGTGGCCGGTACGGGATAGGCATTGAAGGTGATCGGCCCCGTGCCGCTGCTGAAGGGCCGGAACCACGCCGGAAAGCGCTGCAGGGCATACAGCCACTGTTGCTCGATCTCGGGGGTGACCGGCTGCAGCGGGGTGAAGTCCATCTGGGTCAGGTCCCGGCGGTGACTGATGGCCAGCATCGGCTGTTGGGGATAGCGTTGGTCGATCAGCAGATAGCGTCGGCTGAGCTGCCAGTCCGGGCTTGTGCAGTCGAAGCTCAAGGACGTCAGGCTCAGCCCGACTTCCAGTTGATTGCTGGTCGGCCAGTTGTCCGAGACCTGGATCGGGTCGTCCGGCGAGACGCAGGCCCGCAGCTCCTCCGGGCTGAACAGCGGCAGGGGCGGCGACTTGTAGATGCGCTGCTGGTACTGCGCGTCCTGGTAGGCGTTGAGATAGAACAGCCCGCGGTACTGGCTGAGCACGATCCGGGCCGGCAGTTGCGCAAGGCCGGGCAGGGGGAACGGCTGGATCTGCAGCGTGGCGGTTTCCGGTCGATCCAGGACGATGCCCTCCGATACCTGCCACCATTTGATCTTGGCCAGGTCGAAGGCCTGGGCGAGGGGGGCGATGGCGAGCAGCGACAGGGTCAGGCCGATCGCGCAAACGCGGACGAGCCTGGCCAGGTTGCCTGTGAATAGATTCAAGATTGCAGTCCTTTGCCGGTAGGGAGGGCCGGCAATGTAATGCAATCGGCGGCTTTATGCCGGGGTTTGTGTCAGGGCCGGAACTGGCTCGGGGCGACGCCGCTCCAGCGCACGAAGGCGTGGCGGAAGCTCGCGGTTTCGCTGAAGCCCAGGGCTTCGGCGATGCGGTAGATCGGCAGCTCGTCCTCGCAGAGCATCTGCTTGGCCCGCTCGAAGCGCAGCTCGTCGAGCAGTTCCTGGTAGCTGCAGCCCAGGTCCTTGAGATGCCGGCGCAGGGTGCGGGCCGAGCAGTTCATCTGTTCGGCCAGGCCCTCCAGGCCCGGCGCCGCGTCCAGTTGCGCCGCCAGCAGCTGGCGGATGCGCCCGAGCCAGGCCTGGCGCCCAGTGAATTCGGTGTTCTGCTTGCGGCAGCGTTCGGCCATGGCCTGGTGGGTGATGGCGTCGGCCAGGGGCAGCGGCTGGTCGAGCCAGCGGCGGTCGAAGGCGAAGGCATTGGATGGCGCATCGAATTGCAGCGGGCAGTCGAAGCGCTCGGTGTAGCGGCCCTGGTAGTCGGGCGCGGAGTAATCGAAGCGGGCGCCGCGCAGGGGCAGCGGATGGCCCAGCAGGTCGTCGCAGATGACCTTCATCGACACCAGGCAGAACTCGATATTGAAGGTCGCCAGCGCCGGGCTTTCGCGGTAGTCCGCGGCGGTCAGCCAGATCAGCTCGCCGTCGGCCTCGAGGCTCAGTTCGAAAAGTGTTCCCAACAGCGCCGGATAACGCAGTGCCAGGTGTAAAGCGTCACCTAAGGTGGCACTGGTGAGCAGGGCATAACCGAGCATGCCGTAGCTGGAGACGTGCATGCGTCGGCCCAGTTCCAGGCCGATATCGCGGCGCAGCGCCACGGCGTTGGCGCACACCAGCATTTCCTGGTTGGTGGTGATGCGGGTGTCGGCCCGGCTCAGGTCCGCCGCATTGATGCCGCTACCGGCCAGCAGCGCGTCGCTGGGCAGCCCCTGGTCCTTGAAGGTATTGAGGACCAGCGAGACGGCGTTGAGGGTGGTGAGGTGGGAATGCAGCATGTCCGTTTCCAGCCCTGAAGGAGCTGAAAACGGAGCAATTTGTATGCCGCGCCGTGCTTCTGTAGGAGCGAAGGGAGGGATCAGCTCAGCTCGCCGCACAGGTCCAGTTCGACCAGGCGCCGCACTTCGGCGGGGTCCAGGCCGGCGCCCAGCAGGGCGTTGAGCTTGCCGAACGCCGCTTCGCGGGTCATGCCGCCGCCGGACAGCACGCCGACGCCGCGCAGGCGGCTGCCGGCCTCGTAGATGTCCAGCTCTACGCCGCCTTCATGGCATTGGGTGATGGCGACTACCACGACGCCGTTGTCCCGGGCCTGTTGCAGGCTGGCCAGGAACTGCGGGTTGTCGCTCGGCCCGGTGCCGCTGCCGAAGCATTCCAGCACCAGCGCCTGGATGCCGCTGCCCAGCAGGGCATCGAGCTGTTCGGCGGCGATGCCCGGCACCAGCGGCAAGACCCCGACCTTGGCCAGTTGCTTGCCCTGGCGGTAGTCCAGTTGCGGCGGAATCGACGCCGCCTTGGTCCCGCCACCCTGACGCTGCAAGGCCGCGAACGGATGCCGGCCGAAGCTGCGGATCTTCGCGCAGCGGGTCGGCGCCAGCAGCTCGCCGTGGAAGTACAAGTGCACGCCCGGGGCCAGGCCCTGGCCGAGGGCGACCAGGGCGCCGCCGAGGTTTTCCCAGGCATCGCTGTCGGTCACGCCGGCCGGCAGCATCGATCCGGTGAACACCACGCGGGCCGGCAGGCCCAGCAACTGGAAGCTCATGGCCGCAGCGCTGTAGGCCAGGGTGTCGGTGCCGTGCAGGATCAGCACGCTGTCGC
Organism: Pseudomonas sp. NPDC089530; assembly: GCF_050280705.1. Lineage (NCBI taxonomy): Bacteria > Pseudomonadati > Pseudomonadota > Gammaproteobacteria > Pseudomonadales > Pseudomonadaceae > Pseudomonas > Pseudomonas sp. NPDC089530. The sequence goes on from NZ_JBNNVU010000013.1 coordinate 100,973, forward strand.
AGCCTTGTACATCGACCGCGTCGACCACGGCCTCGCGCAGACGCTGCCAGTAGGCGGGGGTCATGTTGGCGCTGTCGATCAGCGGCGCCATCTCGCGAAAGCGCCAGTCGGGCACCACCAGCTCGGGCTGGCTGTGCAGGTAGTCGCGCATCCGCGCCTCGAAACCGGAGGCCGGGGCCAGGCCGTGGGCGCTGGCCTGCATGCCGATGGTGCCGCCGGTGTAGAGCACCATGACGTTCTGTGCGCCAGGGTAGGTAGTGGAATTCATGGGAAGTTCTCCAGAGCGATGACAGCGTGCGGTCGAGCATGCCGCTGACCGCCGCTTGTGTCACGCCGGGCGCAAGACATGCGCCCGGTTTTTACCCGATCAGCGTTGCGCTGCGGGAATGCCTTGCGGCTGAGCGTCGTCCTTGGCAGCAACCGACGGGCTGGTCGGCCAGGCCTTCAGGTCCAGGTCCAGATCGGTAAATTTGCTGGAGTCGAACACTGGCTGGTCGACGCCGGCGCGGCGCTGCTCGTCGTAATCGCGCATCACGCGCATGCCGACTTTGAACAGCATGGCCAGGGCGATCAGGTTGACGAAGGCCAGGCAGGTCATGGTGATGTCGGCGAAGGCGAACACGGTCGAAAGGTCCTGCATCGAACCCCATACCACCAGCGCCAGCACCAGGCCGCGGAACACCATCAGCACGGCGCGGTTGCGGCTGAGGAACTGCAGGCTGTTCTCGCCCAGGTAGTAGTTGTAGAGGATGCAGGTGAAGACGAACAGCGACAGCGCGACGCTGACGAATATGCGGCCCCAGTCACCGACCACGGCGGCCAGCGAGTTCTGGGTCAGGACGATGCCGTCACCTTCGAAGCCCGGGGTGTAGAAGCCCGACAGCAGGATCAGCAGCGCGGTGCAGGTGCAGATCACGAAGGTGTCGAGGAACACGCTGAAGGCCTGGACCACACCCTGGGCGCCCGGGTGCTTCACGGCGGCCACGGCAGCGACGTTCGGTGCACTGCCCAGGCCCGCTTCGTTGGCGAACACGCCACGTTTCACGCCCATGACGATGGCGCTGCCGAGCAGGCCGCCGAACGCCGGGTCGAGGCCGAAGGCGCTCTTGAAGATGGTTTCCAGCATGGCTGGCACGTGTTCGATCTGGGTGCCGATCACGTACAGCGTCACGCCGATGTAGGCCAGGGTCTTGACCGGCACCAGCAGGTCGGACACCGCGGCGATGCGCTTGATGCCGCCGATGAAGGTGATGGCCAGCAGCACGGCGAGGACGATGCCGGTGTGCTTGGGATCGAAGGCAAAGGCGTTCTGCAGCGAGTGGGTCACGGTGTAGGACTGCAGACCGATGAAGGCGAAGCCGTAGGTGACCAGCAGCAGGATGGAGAACACCACCGCCATGCCTTTGAGCTTCAGGCCGTGCTGGATGTAGTAGGCCGGGCCACCACGGTACAGGCCGTCGCCATCGGCGCGCTTGTAGACCTGGGCTCGACCACGCCCGTCAGGTTGTAGCCGATCAGGCCGCCGAGGTTCAGGCCGGCGTAGGCGTAGTAGTTGCCGACGCTGCCGGAGCTCGAAGAG
>NZ_JBNNVU010000014.1:0-97786 GCF_050280705.1 Pseudomonas sp. NPDC089530
TCAACACCTCTTTTGCTCCGCTTTCGACCGAGACGATCGAATCGTCAATCAGGCGAAACCACACTGCCTTATCGACTCCTTCGGGCTTCGCTGAATTGAAGCGCAACCGCTGTCGAAAATCGTATAACTCATTGAATATCAAGGAGTTTTCCGTTTCGACTGCGCCGGAAGTGGGGCGAATTATAGACATGTAGAATCTACCGTCAACCCCTAATTTAGCTGTTCTATCAATATCCTAAAAAAACCAGACGAATCCGCCTCTATATAAGAAGCATAGAAACACCATGAGCAATATATTGCTCAAGCGCTCTTAGTTGAGCATCATGTCGCCGCACCGAACCTACCGCCCTCTGATCCGGATGATGCCTTGCCATGAATGACCAACCCCGCAGCCTTGCCTCGACGCTGTTCCCGGTGGGACTGCTGCTGATTGCCATGGCGTCCATTCAATCCGGTGCCTCCCTGGCCAAAAGCATGTTCCCGATCGTGGGAGCACAGGGCACCACTACGCTGCGCCTGATTTTCGCCAGCATCATCATGCTGCTCCTGCTGCGCCCATGGCGCGCCAAGCTCACCGCCAAGTCCCTGCGCACCGTCATCGTCTATGGCATGGCACTGGGCGGCATGAACTTCCTCTTCTATATGTCGCTACGCAGCGTTCCTCTGGGAATCGCCGTAGCCCTGGAGTTCACCGGTCCGCTTGCCGTGGCCATTTATGCTTCGCGCAAGGCCATCGACTTTCTCTGGATTGCCCTGGCGATCATCGGCTTGCTGCTGTTGATCCCGACCAGCGATACGAGTGCCGGCATCGACCTGATCGGCGCTGGCTACGCATTGGGGGCCGGGGTCTGCTGGGCCCTGTACATTCTGTTCGGGCAAAAGGCCGGAGCCGACAACGGTATTCAGACCGCCGCGCTCGGCGTAATGATCGCCGCCTTGTTCGTCGCCCCTATCGGTATCGTCCACGCGGGGGCCGCCTTGCTGACACCAGGCCTGATCCCCATCGCCATCGGCGTGGCCGTTCTCTCCACTGCCCTCCCCTACAGCCTGGAGATGGTTGCCCTGACCCGCATGCCAGCAAGAACCTTCGGCACGCTGATGAGCATCGAGCCCGCTTTCGGCGCCTTGTCCGGATTGCTGTTCCTTCACGAGTACCTGTCCCTCGCACAGTGGATAGCCATCGCCTGCATCATCCTGGCGTCAGTAGGCGCAACCATGACCATGCGCAGCGAATCGAAACCTTTGGTAGCAGCTGATTGATTCTCGGTTGTACATAGCTCTGGTATTTGCCGCTTAATTAGGCCATGTTTAGGCGCTCTAACTCAGCGCCAGTCATGGATTTTTCGGGCAAGGACCGCACAGACGCTAAAAGTGACAGCTAACGCAGTCGAACTCGGGCAACAGATCCGGGATCAGTAATAGGGACGGGAATGAAACGTTTTTTGATTCTGTTAGCCGTACTTGCCATCGCAGGTTGCGCCGCGACTTCAAAAACCGAAGTCAAACGCGGAAAGAAGGGATTGCACATCAACTGCTCCGGCCTGTCCTCCTCCTGGGACAAATGCTACGCCAGCGCCGCAGCCTCCTGTGGCCCCAAGGGCTACAAAGTGATCGCCAAGTCCGGCGATACGGTGGAAGACCCGGGTGACTACCCCTTTGGCCTGAACCCCGCCGGCTACACCAGCCGCAGCATGATCGTCATCTGCAAGTAGGCAGTTCCTGCCTACCGCACATCCTCGGGCGACAACTGGCGAGTGATTTCGTCATGGCTCGATTTCAGCACCTGGCGCTGAATGTCCTGGCTGACCAGCATTCGCGCCACCACCAGCGCCCCAACACATTGCGACAGGATCGACCAGGCCAGGCTGTCGCTGCCCAGGGTGCGTGCCCAACTCTGCTGCAAGCGGCAAATCCAGTCTTGCGCCTGCTGTCGAACCGCCTCGTCCGCCCGTGAAATTTCCGCCCCCAAGGCCGGCAGCGCACAGCCCGTTGCGGGGCTCTCGACGTGCGCCATGCTCAAATAGTGCTTGAGACAGCGCTCAAGCCGCATCCGGCTCTGTTCGCCATCCGCCCCCAGACGCTCAAGACTCAGCCGCAGCTCCCGCTCGACGATCGAACTGAACAGCTCATCCTTGGATGAAAAATGGCTGTAGAACGCACCGCCGCTCAGGCCGATCGCTTTCATCAGGCCATCGACGCCCACAGTCGAGAACCCGGCCTGTTTAGCTGACACAGCGCTGCTTTCCAGCAGCCGCTCCCGGGTTTCCTGCTTGTGACTGGCCGAATACCGCATGACTTCCCCCTCCTCACTTCACCTTGACGGCTCCGCAGATCGTAGCATAACGTTCGTTTAGTTAACGACCGTTTACCCATAGAGCGATCCCACCATGACTACAGCCACAGAGAACAAGAAAGTCGTTTTGGTCGTCGGCGCCGGCGATGCCACAGGCAGTGCAATCGCCAAGCGTTTTGCCCGGGAAGGCTTTGCGGCCTGCGTCACCCGGCGCAGTGCGGAGAAACTGCAGCCCCTGGTCGATGCCATCCGGCAATCGGGAGGCGAAGCCCACGGGTTTGCCTGTGACGCCCGAAAAGAGGAAGAAGTGATTGCCTTGATCGAACGGATCGAAAGCGAGATCGGCCCGATCGAAGCCCTGGTGTTCAATATCGGCGCCAACGTGCCGTGCAGCATCCTTGAGGAAACCGCGCGCAAGTACTTCAAGATCTGGGAAATGGCCTGCTTCTCCGGCTTTCTCAATGCGCGGGAAGTGGCCAAGCGCATGGTCGTCCGCAAACGCGGGACCATTCTGTTCACCGGCGCCACCGCAGGCCTGCGCGGTGCGGCGGGGTTTGCCGCCTTCGCCGGCGCCAAGCACGGCATCCGTGCCCTGGCGCAAAGCATGGCCCGGGAGCTGGGGCCGCTGAATATCCACGTGGCCCACGTGGTGGTCGATGGCGCCATCGACACCGACTTCATCCGCACCAGCTTCCCGGAAAAGTACGCGCTCAAGGAGGAAGACGGCATCCTCAATCCCGAACATATCGCCGACAACTACTGGCACCTGCACAGCCAGCCGCGAGATGCCTGGACCTTCGAACTGGATCTGCGGCCCTGGAACGAGCGCTGGTAACCCCCTCCTGCAGAACAACAAAAAGGGAGCACCACCCATGAGCAAAACCGTCGAGTTCTTTTTCGACCTGGGCAGCCCGACCTCGTACCTGGCCTACACCCAGCTACCGAAGATCTGCGCCCAGACGGGCAGCCAGCTGATTTATCAGCCCATGCTGCTTGGCGGCGTCTTCAAGGTCACCGGCAATGCTTCGCCAATCAGCATCCCCGCCAAGGGGCGCTACATGCTTGCCGACCTGGCCCGTTACGCCAAGCGTTATCAGGTACCCCTGGCATTCAACCCACACTTCCCGATCAACACCCTGCTGCTGATGCGCGCGGTGACCGGTATGCAGCTGCGCCACCCGCAGCGTTTTGTCGGTTTTATCGATTGCCTGTTCCGCGCACTCTGGGTCGAGCAGCGCAATCTGAACGATCAGGACACTATTGCCGCAGTACTGAGCGAGGCGGGTTTCGACCCGCAGGAAGTGCTGGCCCTGGCCAACGACGAAGAGGTCAAGAACGCCCTCAAGGACAAGACCGAACAAGCCTTGCAACGCGGCGTTTTTGGCGCGCCGAGCATGTTCGTCGATAACCAGTTGTTCTTCGGCCAGGATCGCCTGGACTTTGTCCTCGAAGCCTTGAGTTGAGCCAAGGCATCAAGCCACGAATGCGCGCCGCCCGCCCAACGCTGGCGGCGCGATTCACTTTCAGAGAGCGGCGGTCCGGGTATTCAGCCACGCCAACCCCGCGCCCTGCAGCAGCGGGCTCAGGCGCCGACGCACTTCGGCGTGATAGGCATTGAGCCATTCGCGCTCGTCCTGGGTCAGCAGCGACGGTTCCAGGCAGCGACTGTCGATCGGGCACAGCGTCAGGGTTTCGAACTTGAGGAACTCGCCAAACTCGGTGCTACCGGCTTCACGGTTCATCGCCAGGTTTTCGATACGCACGCCCCAACGCCCTGGACGATAGGTACCCGGTTCGATGGAGGTGATCATCCCCGGCTGCATCGCAGTCTGCGGCGCCGGCGCCGCCTGATAGGCGATCACTTGCGGGCCTTCGTGGACATTCAGGAAGTAACCCACGCCATGGCCGGTGCCATGCCCGTAGTCCACGCCTTCGGCCCAGATCGGCGCCCGGGCGATGGAATCCAGCAGGGGCGACAGGATGCCCCGCGGGAACTGCGCCCGGGACAAGGCGATCACGCCCTTGAGCACCCGCGTGCAATCGCGCTTCTGCTCGGCGCTCGGCTTGCCGACCGGAACCATGCGGGTGATGTCCGTGGTGCCGCCCAGGTATTGGCCGCCAGAGTCGATCAGCAGCAGGCCGTCGCCTTCGATCACGGCATGCTCTTCTTCGGTGGCATGGTAATGCGGCATCGCACCGTTGGCATTGAACGCGGCGATGGTGTTGAAGCTCAGGGAGACGTACCCCGGACGACGGGTCCGCGCCGCGGTCAGATGCTTGTCGATGGTCAGCTCGGTGATGCGTTCCCGTCCCCAGGCCGACTCCAGCCAGGCGAAGAACTCGCAGAGCGCCGCCCCGTCCTGCTCCATGGCCTGACGAATATGCTCGGCATCGGCCAGGCTCTTCTGCGACTTGGCCAGCGTGGTCGGGTTCAGGCCTTCCAGCAGCTTCACGCCGCTGCCGAGGTTATCCAGCAAACCGCTGGTAACCCGCGCCGGATCGACCAACAGGCTCGCACCGTCGGCAATCGCACTCAGGGCGGCGGCCACTTCGCTGTAATCCCGCAGAGTGACCCCATCCTGTTCCAGCACGGAGCGCAACGCCTGGTCGACCTTGCTCAAGGCCACGAACAGCGTCGCCTGCTGCTGGCTGACCAGGGCGAAGGAGACGAACACCGGGTTGAACGAGACGTCAGCGCCACGCAGGTTGAACAGCCAGGCGATATCGTCGAGGGTGGCGATGAAGTGCCAGTCCACACCGCGTTCCTTCAGGGTTTCGCGCAACTTGCCGAGTTTTTCGCCGCGGCTGACCGTGGCCTGGGGCGGCAAATGCTCATAGATCGGCTGGTTCGGCAGGCTCGGACGATCGCTCCAGACCTCATTCAACAGGTCTATGTCGGTCCGCAGGCGAGCGCCTCGCTCCTGCAGCTTGTTGCCCAGGGTGCGCGCCGAAGCCACCGCCATCACTGCACCGTCGACTGCGACCACACCCCCTTCCGGGGTCTGTTCGGCCAGCCAGTCCAGGGGGCCGGGCTGGCCCGGCAGCAGCTTGACCAACTCGATGCCGCTGCCTTTGAGTTCCTTGGTCGCTTGCTCCCAATAGCGGCTGTCGGCCCAGACCCCGGCGAAGTCCGCGGTCACGATCAGGGTGCCGACCGAACCGTGGAACCCCGACAGCCACTGCCGCCCCTGCCAGTAACCGGGCAGGTATTCCGACAGGTGCGGGTCGGCCGACGGCACCAACAGGGCATGAATGCCCTCGCGGCTCATCAGTTCACGGGTGCGCGCCAGGCGCTGGGGGACCACTCCATTGGTCAAGGGCTGTGTACTCATTGTGTCTCCTGCTAACCAGGTCAATCATTGTTATTGGATACCGAGGACCTTGGCCCTCAGGGTTGGGTAACCGCCCAGAATGCCGGCGCGCTGGCGGATGAAGCCTTGATCAGTTGGGCCGCCCGATCGACGTCCTGCTCGGTGGTGAAGCGCCCCAGGCTCAGACGGATGGTCCGGCCAGCGGCCCGGGCGTCGAGCCCCAGCGCCAGCAACACATGGGACGGCGCATTGCTCGCCGAGTTACAGGCCGAGGTCGCGGAAAACGCGATTGAAGCACTCAGGGCCGCCGGATTGAACTCCCCCTCACCGAACGTCAGGCTCAAGGTATGCGGGATACGCCGGTCCAGACTGCCATTCAAGCGTAGCCCCGGCACATCGGCCAGTTGTTCGAGCAGGCGCTCACGCAGGCGCACGATAGTCGCCGCTTCTTCGTCGAAATGTTCGGCCGCCAGGGCAAAGGCGGCGCCCATGGCGGCAATCTGATGGGTGGCGAGCGTCCCGGAACGCAAGCCGCCTTCATGGCCTCCGCCGTGGATCTGCGCCTGCAAGCGCTGCTGGGCGCGCGGGCCGACGTAAAGCGCACCAATCCCCTTGGGTCCGTAGATCTTGTGGGCGGAAAAGGACATCAGGTCCACCGGCCACTGCGCCAGGTCAATCGCCACCTTGCCCACGCCCTGGGCCGCATCCACATGCAGCAGCGCTCCGTGCTCACGCACCACGCGCCCAATACCGGGGATGTCATTGAGGGTGCCCAGCTCGTTGTTGACCAGCATCAGCGACACCAGGAAGGTGTCCTCGCGCAAGGCTGCGCTGACCGCCTCGGGCGTGATCAGCCCATCGCGGTCCGGCACCAGGTAAGTCACGGCCACGCCGGCCGCCTGCAACTGGCTGGCGGTATCGAGAATGGCCTTGTGTTCGATCTGGCTGGTGACGACATGCCCACCGGAAACACCCCGGGCCTGGGCCACGCCCTTGAGCGCCAAATTGTTGGATTCGGTGGCGCCGGAGGTCCAGACGATCTGTTCGGGGGCCGCGCCCACCAGTTGCGCGACCTGCTGCCGCGCCAGCTCGACGCTGCGCCGGGCCTGCTGGCCGAAGGCGTGGGAACTGGATGCCGGGTTGCCGAAGTTACCCGTGAACCCCAGGCATTCCACCATCACCTGGATGACCCGCTCATCCACCGGCGTGGTGGCGGCGTAATCGAAATAGAGAGGACGTTCGTTCATCACAAAAATACTCGCAGAGCCTGTTCCAGGATCAAGGTTCGCTCGGTGCCGAATGCCTGTGTGCGCCCTTGCGGCAACGCAACAACGGCAGACCGTCAGCAGTACCCGATCGGATGCAGTTAAAGAAGGACAACTTCGTTTAAAAGTGCGTAGGAACGCTCCCGAGGGGCAGCTTAACAGGCTCCGGGAGCCGGGTTAAGCGAGGTTCGGCCACGGGGCCGAAGAACAGGGCGAGGCAGGAAAAATCACCACAGGGTTTTGCAGCCCGCGACTGGCAGCCCGTCAGCCGTTGCGAGCAGGAACATGACGGCTCGCTGAATCAGCTGGCGCGGCCATGCAGGACCACAGTGTGCTCGGCATTCATCTCACCCTGCTGGTCGAAACCGAAGGTCGGTTGCGCAGCCCTCAGCAGCTCGGCCTTTTTCTGCTGGTATTCGTCGAAGGACAGCCCGCGCCGGTTCAGGGCCTCCATCGCCAGTTCGCGGGTTTCCTCCGCAGTATAAGGGCGCGATTCCGGGCCCGGCTGGCTGGCACAACCGGCCAGGACCACAGTGGCGGCGAACAGGGAAAAGACGAATGAACGGTTCATGGCAAAAGCTCCTGGATCTGGGCTGCGAGGCAATGGACACAGGCTACCGCCGCCCTTTCCGGGACAGAAATCAACAGACTCAATAGTCGCTATCGATGACTTCTACTACCGCTCCATGACGCCCTCAAATATTCCATACAGATCTATAAATATAGAAACAAAGTATTTTTTAGGCATATCAGCAAGCCTATATAACAGGCCCATCGCCGCACCCGCTGTTGCCTGAGCAACTGTTCGCCAGGCAACAGTCAATCAACAAAACACTGTCTGCCGAACAACAGCAACCACCCGGCAAAAGCGCCACAAGCCCTGCCAGCCAAGGCTTTGCGCTGCTGGTACAGCTCTTGCTCAAGCCCTGGGACTACTCACTGCTCGCCGAGCCCCTGTTAAGGAACTGATCATGTCGCGTCCATTGAAAGTCGTTGCCCTGTCCGGCGGTACCTGGCGCCCCTCGCGCACCCTGGTGCTGACCCAGGCGCTGCTCGCCGAACTGGCGCAGCACTTGCCGATCGAGAGCAGGCTCATCGAGCTGGGCGATATCGCCCGGCCGTTGGGCGCGGCCCTGTCCCGCCAGGAACTGACGGCGCAAGTCGAAGCCGAGTTGCAGGCCATCGAAAGCGCCGACCTGCTGCTCGTCGCGGCACCGGTGTATCGCGGCTCCTACCCGGGTCTGCTCAAGCACCTGTTCGACCTGATCGACCTCAACGCCCTGATCGACACCCCGGTGTTGCTGGCCGCCACCGGTGGCAGCGAACGCCACGCCCTGGTGCTCGATCACCAACTGCGCCCGCTGTTGAGTTTCTTCCAGGCCGTGACCTTGCCGATCGGCGTCTATGCCACCGAGGCCGACTTCGCCAACTACCAGATAACCAGCGAGCCCTTGAAGGCCCGCATTCGCCTTGCGGCAGAACGTGCCGCGCCGCTGTTCGGCGTGCACCCGAACCCTCTGCTGAAAATCGCTTAAGGACCTGTCATGGATGTGTTCTGGTTTCTTCCGACCCACGGCGACGGCCATTACCTGGGCACCGCCCAGGGCGCGCGCCCGGTCACCCTCCACTACCTCAAGCAAGTGGCCCAAGCCGCGGACAGCCTGGGTTACCACGGCGTGCTGATCCCTACCGGGCGCTCCTGCGAAGACTCCTGGGTGATCGCCTCGGCGCTGGTGCCGCTGACCGAACGCCTGCGCTACCTGGTGGCGATTCGTCCGGGGATCATCTCGCCGACCGTATCGGCACGCATGGCCGCCACCTTGGACCGGCTGTCCAACGGCCGCCTGCTGATCAATGTGGTGACCGGCGGCGACCCCGACGAGAACCGCGGCGACGGCAGCTTCCTCAGCCACAGCGAGCGCTACGAGGTCACTGACGAGTTCCTCAGGATCTGGCGCCGGGTGTTGCAGGGCGAAGCCGTGGACTTCGAAGGCAAGCATTTGCACGTGCAGAACGCCAAGGCCCTGTACCCGCCTGTGCAGAAGCCCTACCCGCCGCTGTATTTCGGCGGCTCCTCCGACGCCGCCCATGACCTCGCCGCCGAACAGGTGGACGTCTACCTGACCTGGGGCGAACCACCGGCCGCCGTCGCCGAGAAACTCGCCGACGTGCGCGAGCGCGCCGCGCGCCACGGGCGCACTGTGAAGTTCGGTATCCGCCTGCATGTGATCGTGCGCGAAACCGAAGAAGACGCCTGGAAAGCCGCGAACAGGCTGATCGAACACATCAGCGACGAGACCATCGCCGCCGCCCAGCAATCCTTCTCGCGCTTCGACTCCGAAGGCCAGCGGCGCATGGCCGCCTTGCACGACGGACGACGCGACAACCTGGAAATCGCCCCCAACCTCTGGGCCGGCGTCGGCCTGGTGCGTGGCGGCGCCGGCACCGCGCTGGTGGGCAATCCGCAACAGGTGGCGGCACGCATCAAGGAGTACGCGGACCTGGGAATCGAAAGCTTCATCTTCTCCGGCTACCCGCATCTGGAAGAGGCCTATCGCTTCGCCGAACTGGTGTTCCCGCTGCTGCCGGAACCCTACGCCAGCCTGGCCGGACGCGGCGTGACCAACCTCACCGGGCCGTTCGGCGAAATGATCGCCAACGATGTGCTGCCAAGCCAAAAAGCGGCTGGGGCTTGAGGGCCTTCATCGCCTGATAGAACGCCATCGCGGGCAAGTCGGCCCACCAACTCCACGGCCGCCCAACCGGCCCCAACGAGGAACACCGCGTGACTGCCAAGCCGCAAAGCGCCCTGTTGTCCCCCTTGCAGACCGCTCGCCAGCTGGCGGCCGAGTTTGCCCTGACCGCCGTCGAACGCGACGAGCGTGGCGGCACCCCGAAAGCCCAGCGCGACGCCCTGCGCCACAGCGGGCTGCTGGCCCTGAGCATTCCCACCCAGTACGGCGGCCTCGGCGCCAGCTGGAGCGAGACCCTGAACATCGTCCGCGAGTTCGCCAAGGTCGACAGTTCCATCGCCCACGTCTTCGGTTTCCATCACCTGATGCTGGCCACCGTGCGCCTGTTCGCCCGGCCCGAACAATGGCAGCCCTGGTTCGAACAGACCGCGCGCAAGAACTGGTTCTGGGGCAACGCCCTCAACCCCCTGGACACCCGCACCGTGGTGAAGAACCTCGGCGGCTGGCGCGAGTTTTCCGGCAAGAAGAGCTTCTGCTCCGGCGCCAGCGACTCGGAAATGCTCATCGCCTCGGCGGTCGACGAAAGCAACGGCGGCAAGCTGCTGATCGCCGCCATCCCCAGCGGCCGCAGCGGCATCACCCTGCACAACGACTGGAACAACATGGGCCAGCGCCAGACCGACAGCGGTAGCGCCAGCTTCGAGCGGGTGCGGGTCGAGGAGTCGGAACTGCTGCTCGACCCGGGCCCGTTGAGCACGCCGTTCGCCTGCCTGCGCCCGCTGATTGCCCAGCTGACCTTCAGCCATATGTTCCTCGGCATCGCCGAAGGTGCCTTTGACGAGGCGCGCCAGTACACCCTCAACGAAACCCGGCCCTGGCATAAATCCAGCGCGCAAGAGGCCTCTCGCGACCCTTACGTGCTGGGCCATTACGGCGACTTCTGGGTGGCTCTGGAAGGCATGCGGTTGTTGGTGGAACGGGCGGCGCAGCTGCTGGACAAGGCCTGGGCCAAGGGCCCGAACCTCAGTGCCGAGGAACGCGGGCACCTGGCCACGGCCATCGCCACCGCCAAGGTTGCGACCAGCCGCCAGGGCCTGGAGTTGTGCAGCCGCCTGTTCGAGGTCACCGGCGCCCGCTCCACCCATGCCTCCCTGCGCCTGGACCGGCATTGGCGCAACCTGCGCACGCAAACCCTGCACGACCCGGTGGATTACAAGCGCCATGAGCTGGGCGACTGGGCGCTGAACCAGTCCCTGCCGACCCCGACTTTCTATTCCTAGCCTGCCCGGAGCCCGCCCATGCAACTGCTGACCCTACCGCCCTCGCCCGCCCTGGCCACCTCGATCCGCGCCACCGCCCAGGTGTTCGAGGACCCTAAATCCCAGGCCCTGCTGGCGCATCTGCAGCAGGTCGCGCCCAGCGAGGCCAGCGTGCTGATCATCGGCGAGACCGGTACCGGCAAGGAGCTGGTGGCGCGCCACATCCACAACCTCAGCGCCCGGCGCAACCGGCCCTTCGTGGCGGTGAACTGCGGTGCGTTCTCCGAATCGCTGGTGGAGGCCGAGCTGTTCGGCCATGAGAAAGGCGCCTTCACCGGCGCCTTGAGCGCCAAGGCTGGCTGGTTCGAGGAGGCCAACGGCGGCACCCTGTTCCTCGACGAGATCGGCGACCTGCCGCTGGCGATCCAGGTGAAGTTGCTGCGGGTGTTGCAGGAGCGTGAAGTGGTGCGCCTCGGCTCGCGCAAAAGCATTGCCATCGACGTGCGGGTGCTGGCGGCGACCAACGTGCAGCTGGAAAAAGCCATCAACGCCGGGCATTTCCGCGAGGACCTGTATTACCGCCTCGACGTGGTCAGCCTGGAACTGAGCCCGCTGCGCGAACGCCCCGGCGATATCCTGCCGCTGACCCGGCACTTCATCGAGGCCTATAGCCAGCGGCTGGGCTATGGCACCGTCACCATCAGCCCCGAGGCCGAGCACAAGCTGCGCAACTACAGCTGGCCGGGCAATATCCGCGAGCTGGAAAACGTCATCCATCACACGCTGCTGATCTGCCGCGACGGTGTGATCGAGCGCGACGACCTGCGCCTGTCGAACCTGCGCATCGAGCGCCAGGACGACAGCCACCCCAGCCGCGACGACTCAGCCGAAGCTCTGTTGGAACGGGCCTTTCGCAAACTCTTCGAAGAACAGGCCGGAGCCCTGCACGAGAAGGTCGAAGATGCCCTGCTGCGCGCAGCCTACCGCTTCAGCCATTACAACCAGGTGCACACCGCCAACCTGCTGGGCCTGAGCCGCAACGTCACCCGCACCCGGCTGATCAAGATCGGCGAACTGACGGTGAACAAGCGCCGCCCGCCGGAAAACCCCGGCCAGCACGAGCGCACCCTGCAACTGTCGATCTAGCTGGCCAGCCGGCAGTGCAGCGCGTTGTCCGGGCTGCATTCGATGCTGCGCACCACCTGGAACGAACCGAAGGTCACGGTCTTGGCCCGATAGGCACGGATCAGTTGCCAGAAGTCCTGTTCCCCTTTCTCGAACCCCTGGAAGGCCGCCTCGCCGGCTTCCCGGGTTCGCCATTGCAGGTAGTTGAGCACCCGCCGGCCGTCATCGCTGGCCTGCACGCTGGCACTCAGGAAGCCCCGGCAGCCCTGGGCCAGACGCTCGGTCTGCTCGGACAGCGCGGCGATCAGCCCGGCTTGCTGATGGGGTTCGATCTCGAATTCGATCAATTGGGTGAAGCTACGGTTTTGCTCAAGCGAGTGCATGGAGAGTCCCCCACTGACGGATAAAACCGAATCTTGCGATTCGAAGGCCTGCAGGGTAAAACTTCGAGTTAACTAGAGGTCAAGCGCCTTTTGCTCATTACCTGTCAGCCGGAGCGCCCCATGCTCAATCCGCCAGCCACCCAGAAGGAACTCACCGTCGGTCAACTGGCCGCCCGCAGCGGCGTGGCGGTCACCGCCCTGCATTTCTATGAAAGCAAGGGCCTGATCAAGAGCAACCGCAACGCCGGCAACCAGCGCCGCTACCCGCGGGAAGTGTTGCGCCGGGTGGCGCTGATCAAGGTGGCGCAGCGCCTGGGCATTCCCCTGGCGGAAATTGGCCAGGCGCTGCACAGCCTGCCGGACCACCGCGCGCCGACGGCGGCCGACTGGAAGCGGCTGTCCGAGCAGTGGAGCCTCGAGTTGGACGAGCGGATCCAGCAACTGACCCTGCTGCGGGACCGCCTCAACGGCTGCATCGGCTGCGGCTGCCTGTCGATGGAAGCCTGCCCGCTGCGCAATCAGGGCGACATGCTGGGCGAACGCGGCCCGGGCGCGCGCTTGCTGGAAACCGATTGAGGCTATTACCCGCTCCCCCTCCGAAATTGGATCCACTCGTCGGTCCAGGCCGGTCAGGGGACCTGCCGTGCCTATAGTGAACCCACCGGAAAACCGGCCAAGGTTCGCTGCACCGACGAACCCTGTGACCACATCAAGGAGAACCGCGATGAGCGTTAAACCCATCCCCGAGGGTTACCACGGCGTCACGCCCTACCTGGGGATTGCCCAGGCCGCCCAGGCTATCGAGTTCTACAAGAAAGCCTTCGGCGCCATCCAGACTATGCGCCTGGACATGCCCGACGGCAGCGTCGGCCATGCCGAACTGCGCATCGGCGACTACCCGATCATGCTCGCTACGCCTTGCGAGCAGGAGGCGTTCCACGATCCAGGGCAATCGCCTTCCGTCGGCCTGCACCTGTACGTCGAGGATGTCGACAAACAGTTCGCCCAGGCCATCGCCGCCGGCGCCAAGGTGGTGTCCGAGGTCAAGGACCAGTTCTACGGCGACCGCACCGGCAGCCTGAAAGATCCGTTCGGCCACCTGTGGTTTCTTGCCTCCCGCAAGGAGAACCTGAGCGAAGAGCAGGTCAAACAGCGGGCCAGGGAGATGTTCCAACAGGGATAGATGTTCTGCCTGGAGACCGCTGATCGCGGGCAAGCCTCGCTCCTACAGAAGAGCCCGCATTCCCCTGTAGGAGCGAGCTTGCTCGCGATGGTGTCCCCCGTCTTCCGCGCCGTCGGTCGCGCGGAAACATTTACTTTCATATCGTCTTTCGGGATTTACGATTCTCATTCGTCTTAATTAGATGCAGCCGGCCGCGTTGGCGAAAGCCCTGCCGCGGCCCCACTCCTCGAATCAAGACGCGTGTTCAATGTCGAAGAAGTCCCGCTCGAAAATCTGGTTTCTGGTTCATAGCTGGCTGGCGCTGCCCATCTGGTTCTTTGTGCTGATCGTCTGCGTCACCGGCACCCTGGCCGTGGTCAGCCAGGAGATCGTCTGGCTGGCCAACCCGGACATCCGCGCCAGCAAGCCTAGCGACGACGCCCAGCCGCTGAGCTACGACCAGATCGTCGCGGCCATCAAGCAGGCCGAACCCCAGACCCTGGTGGAAAGCATCAGCACCCCCGACGAAGGACATTTCGCCCTGACCGTGGAGGTCAGCTATCCCGACGGCCGCTCTGTCGCGGTCTATGTCAACCCGTACACCGGGGCGATCCAGGGCGTCAGCCCGCCGTTCAATTTCCAGGCCTTCACCCGCGCCCTGCACGGCTGGTGGCTGGTGCCCTTCACCAACGGCTACAGCTGGGGCTGGTACCTGGTGTCGCTGCTCGGCCTGCCGATGCTGGCCTCGCTGATCACGGGCCTGGTGGTCTACAAGAAGTTCTGGAAAGGCTTTCTCAAGCCGACCCTGCGCCTGCGCCACGGCGCACGGATCTTCTGGGGCGACTTCCATCGCCTGAGCGGCATCTGGTCGATCTGGTTCATCGCGGTGATCTCCATCACCGGCACCTGGTTCCTGATCCAGGCGATTCTCGGCGACAACCAGATCAGCATCTCCAGCGAACCCATCGTCCCGGTGATCGCCCGCGACAGCGTGCCGATCTCCGCCGATGGCCGCCCGGCGCCGATGATCGGGGTCGATGAAGCCATCCGCATTGCCACCCAGAAAATCCCGGGCTTCGAGGTCGGTTTCGTCAGCCTGCCGAGCAACGCCTACAGCCATCTGTTCATCGGCGGTCGCGGCTGGTACCCGCTGATGTACCAGACCGCCAACCTCAACCCGTACAACGGTGCCGTGGATACCGCACACCTGCTGTCCCACCGCACGCCGCTGGAGTTCGTCACCGAGTCTATGCGCCCGCTGCACACCGGGGATTTCGGCGGGATCTGGATCAAGCTGATCTGGTGCTTCTTCGGCCTGCTGCTGAGCATGATGGTGCTCAGCGGCCTGCTGATCTGGACCAAACGCACCGCCCTGGCCACCGCCGCGGCGCTCAAACGCAGTAACAAGGCCCCTCGCCCCAGCGCCGCCACGCGCCCGGTGGCGGCCCTGCACACCGACACGCCGGAGGGCAACCTGTGAGCAAGACCGATACCGCAACGCCGGCTTCGCCCCTGGGCCGACTCTGGCACAAATGGCGCTTCCACCTGAACATCCTGCTGTTGCTGATCCCCCTGGGCTTCATGCCCAAGTACTTTGCCGACGCGGCACTGTTCCGCGGCGACAGCGGCCTGGGCGAGCGCGAGATCGGCGAGATCCAGGTCGGCCCCTGGAGCCTGCGCCTGGCCGAGTTGCGCAACGAGCCGCCGCAGCTGCAAGGCCCGGCCGGCTACCTGAAAGGCTTCAATGCCGCGCTGTGCGACACCTGCATCGACCGGGTCAAGGCCACCTACCTGCGCATCGGCAAGCCCCGCAGCCTGCGCGCCGCCGGGGTGATCTTCTTCGGCAGCCCGTACCGCATGGGGGCCAGCCTGCCCGTTCCGGAAAAGACCAAGGCCGACGCCGAGCTGTGGATCACCCTGGAAGGCTGGGACGGCAGCATGCACCAGGCGGCCATCCCCCTGGGCCAGGCCTCCCCGGCCACCCTCGCCTGGCTGAACCAACAAGGAAGCAAACCATGATCGCTCTACCCATCGCCCGCCGGCTCGGTGCCGGCGCGCTATTGCTCGCCGGCGCGGTATTCAGCGGCAGCGTCCTGGCCCACAACCCGATGTGCGAGTGCAAGCAGATCGACGGCGAGCAGATCCGCTGCACCGGCGGCTTTTCCGACGGCAGCGGCGCCCCGGGGGTGACCCTGGACGTGGTCGGCTACGACGAAACCATCCTGCTGCCCGGCAAACTGGGCGCCGACTCGACCCTGACCTTCAAGAAACCCGACGCCGAGTTCTACGTGCTGTTCGACGCCGGCCCCGGCCATGTGGTCGAGATCGACCAAGCCGACATCGAGGCCCCATGAGCACCTCCACCACCCAAGTCGTGCGCCCGGCCGGCGCCGGCCATGAAACCCTCTACGTCCTGCTGCTGTGCCTGCTGATCCTCGCCGTGGCCGGCTCCACGGTGCTCTGGCGTGGCGAAACCCGCGAGGTGGCCAGCGTCGCCAGCCATCAACTGGACGCCCGCCGCGACCTGACCGCCGGCGAACAAGGCCTCTACGCCGACCTGCGGGTGACCCTCGACGAAATCCGTCTGCTGCGCGAAGAAGCCCAAACCCTACCGACGCCCGAGCAGTTGGCCGAGGAAGGCTTCGCGCCCTTTGCCCAGGACGCCAGTTCGGTGAGCCGCGGCGGGCATGTCTGGCAACTGCGCCAGCAGGCCTATATCGGCCTGAGCCAGAACAACGAAGTGGCCGGTTCACTGCTGATGCGCATCGCCGAAGACCCGGCCGCCGCGCCGGACGTCTGGCTCAACCGCGCCCCGTCCCTTGCCGCCCCCGAAGACCTCAGCGACGCCGCCCTGGCCAGCGCCGGCTGGCAGCAGGTGGTCGCGCAATTCGATGCCGGAGTGACCCGCCAGCATCGCCACTGAACCCACGCCTTCACCCGAGAGAAGACCGCTAGCCCATGCCTATTCCATCGCAACGCCGCCCGTTCCTGCGGGTGCTGCTGGTCAGCCTGTTCGCCCTGCTGCTCAGCCCTCTCGCCACGGCCGACCAGGCCAAGCGCCTGCGGATCGGCATCACCCTGCACCCTTATTACAGCTACGTGGCCAACATAGTCGGCGACAAGGCCGAGGTGGTGCCGCTGATTCCCGCCGGCTTCAACCCCCACGCCTATGAACCCCGCGCCGAAGACATCAAGCGCATCGGCACCCTGGACGTGATCGTGCTCAACGGCGTCGGCCACGACGACTTCGCCGACCGCATGATCGAGGCCAGCGAACGCCCGGACATCCCGGTGATCGAAGCCAACCAGAACGTGCCGCTGCTGGCGGCCACCGGCATCGCCGCCCGCGGCGCCGGCAAGGTGGTCAACCCGCACACCTTCCTGTCCATCAGCGCCTCCATCGCCCAGGTCAACAACATCGCCCGCGAGTTGGGCAAGCTGGACCCGGCCAACGCCAAGACCTACACCCAGAACGCCCGCGCCTACGGCAAGCGCCTGCGGCAGATGCGCGCCGATGCCCTGGCCAAGCTGACCCAGGCGCCCAACGCCGACCTGCGGGTGGCCACGGTGCATGCCGCCTACGATTACCTGCTGCGCGAATTCGGCCTGGAAGTCACCGCCGTGGTCGAACCGGCCCATGGCATCGAGCCCAGCCCAAGCCAGCTGAAAAAGACCATCGACCAACTGCGCGAGCTGGACGTCAAGGTGATCTTTTCCGAGCTGGATTTCCCCTCCACCTACGTCGACACCATCCAGCGCGAGTCCGGGGTCAGGCTGTACCCGCTGTCGCACATTTCCTATGGCGACTACAGCGCCGAGAAGTACGAGAAGGAAATGAAAGGCAACCTCGACACCGTGGTCCGGGCGATCCAGGAGGCCGGCGCATGACCGCTCTGCACACCCTGGCCCGCGGCCCGGCCATCGAGTTCGACCAGATCGCCCTGACCCTGGGCCGCACCACCATCCTCGACAACGTCAGTTTCAAGGTGCAGCCCGGCACCGTGCATGCCCTGGTCGGCCCCAACGGCGGCGGCAAGAGCTCGCTGATCAAGACCCTGCTCGGGCAAATGCCCCACCAGGGCCGGCTGAGCCTGCACTGGCCGGGGGAGACCGGGGTGATCGGCTATGTGCCGCAAGCCCTGGAATTCGACCGCGGCCTGCCGATGACCGTCGACGACTTCATGGCCGCCATGTGCCAGCGCCGCCCGGCCTTCCTCGGCCTCAGCCGGCATTACGCCGCGGCCATCGGCGAAGCCCTGGAGCGGGTCGGCATGCAGGACAAACGCAAACGGCGCATGGGCGCGCTATCCGGCGGCGAACGCCAGCGGGTGCTGCTGGCCCAGGGCCTGATCCCGGCGCCGCAGTTGCTGGTGCTGGACGAACCCATGTCGGCCCTCGATGAAGCCGGCATCCAGGTGTTCGAGCGCCTGCTCGGCGACTGGCGCCAGGCCGGCATCACCCTGCTGTGGATCGAACACGACCTGGAAGCGGTCGGGCGCCTGGCGGACCGGGTCACCGGCCTGCAACGCCGGGTGCTGTTCGACGCGCACCCGCAGCAGGCCCTGACCCCGGAACGCCTGCTGAGCCTGTTTTCCACCCACCCGCGCACCGCGGAGCTTGCCAGCGGGAGTGCTGCCTGATGAGTTACGAAGCCTTTCGTCTGATGGTCCAGGGCTGGGCCTCTTCCGGTTACCTGCCGGAGGCCCTGGCCTACGGATTCGTGGTCAACGCCCTGCTGGCCGGGCTGCTGATCGGCCCGGTGCTGGGCGGCCTGGGCACCCTGGTGGTGGTCAAGCGCTTCGCCTTCTTCTCCGAAGCGGTGGGCCACGCGGCACTGACCGGGGTCGCCATCGGCATCCTGCTCGGCGAGCCCTACACCGGCCCCTACGGCAGCCTGTTCGGCTACTGCCTGCTGTTCGGCATCCTGCTCAACTACCTGCGCAACCGCACCGGCCTGGCCCCGGACACCCTGATCGGGGTGTTCCTGTCGGTGTCCCTGGCCCTGGGTGCCAGCCTGCTATTGATCCTCGCCGGCAAGATCAACGTGCACATCCTGGAAAACGTGCTGTTCGGTTCGGTGCTCACGGTCAACGGCAACGACCTGCTGGTGCTGCTGATCGTCGGCGCCCTGGTGCTGGGCCTGAGCCTGCCGCTGTACAACCGCATCATGCTGGCCAGCTTCAACCCGCAACTGGCGGCGGTGCGCGGGGTCGCGGTGAAGGCCCTGGACTACCTGTTCGTGATCCTGGTGACCCTGATCACCGTGGCCGCGGTGAAGGTCATAGGTGCGATCCTGGTGGGCGCCCTGCTGGTGATTCCGGCGGCGGCCGCGCGCCTGTTGAGCCAGTCGCTCAAGGGCTTTTTCTGGATCTCGGTACTGATCGCCACCCTCAGCACCCTGTGCGGCATCCTGCTGCCGATCCTCTTCGACCTGCCGGTGCCGTCGGGCGCCGCGATCATCCTGGTGGCCGGTGTCGCCTTCGCCCTGGCCGCCATTGCCCGCGGCATCGTCCCCAGCCTCAAAGGGAATATCGGATAAATGCACAGTTCACTTCGTCATCTGACGCTTGCCCTGGCCCTCAGCGGGCTGATCAGTACGCCGGCACTGGCCGAACGCGACCACTTCGAACCCATGCGCATGCTGGCCTCCAGCGGCATGGGCAACACCGCGCTGCACAGCGCCACAGCGAACAAGCCGCTGACGGTCCTGGCCTCCCTGCCGGTGACCTTCGGCCTCGGCCAACTGCTGCTGCAAGGCACCGATGTGCAGCTCGAACGCGCCGCCCCGGACAACCTGCCGGGCTCGCGCCAGACCGCCTATTTCACCGGGCGCGGCGCCCCGGCGCTGCACCAGCTGGCCCTCGACGCCGACGCAGTGATCGGCCTGCGCTCGATCTGGCCGGACGACCCGCTCTACCCTCATGCGCGGCGCAGCAATATCCGCATCGTCGAAGTCGATGCAGCGCGCCCGGTGGACGGCGCCCTGCCCGGGGTGGCCCTGCAACCCGGCAAAAGCGACGGCCTGAACAGCCAACCGTGGCTGTCTAGCAACAACCTTGGGCGCATGGCCGATGTGCTGGCCGCCGACCTGGTGCGCCTGGCCCCCGCCGCCAAGCCGAAGATCGAGGCCAACCTGGCCGGCCTCAAGCAGCGCCTGCTCAAGCTCAGCGCCGACGCCGAGGCGCAACTGGCCAATGCCGACAACCTCAGCGTCGTCAGCCTCAGCGATCACTTCGCCTACCTGATCGGCGGGCTCAACCTGGAACTGCTGGAAACTGACGCCCGCGCCGACAACGAATGGACGCCCGAAGCCCTGCAACAGCTGCAAGCCAGGCTCAAGGACAATGACGTGGCGCTGGTGCTGCACCATCGCCAGCCGAGCGATGCGCTCAAGGCCGCCATCGCCGCCGCCGGCAGCCAGCTGCTGGTGCTGCAGACCGACAGCGCCGACCCGCTGGCGGAGCTGGAGAACAACATCAAGCAGGTCAACGCGGCGCTGAACGCCAAGTCCTGAGTGGTACCGGCATTGCGGCCCTGGCGATCCCTGTAGCCGCTGCCGCAGGCTGCGATCGGGGCGCAGCCCCGTAAACCTGCACACCGGATCTACCTGAAATCCGCGTCGCCTGATTGGCGGCCGCTTCGCGGCCGTACGCAGCCTCGCTATCGCTCGGCAGCGGCTACAGGGCTTGCCTTGTGCTTACAAATTCCCTCAAGAATCCCCCGCCGCGCCGGTGCTAGCCTGCTGCTCCCATCGAACGGACAGGAAGCCCCGCCATGAGTGACTACCTCAAGCTCAACCAGGCCAACTGGGACGAGCGCGCGCCGCTGCACGCGGCCTCGCCGGACTATCAGGCGCAGATGTTCGTCGACGACCCGCGGCACCTGTCCGAGGTGGTGCGCTTCGACCTGCCGCTGCTGGGGGATATCGGCGGCCTGCGCGGCGTGCATCTGCAATGCCATATCGGCACCGACACCCTGTCGCTGGCGCGCCTCGGCGCCCATATGACCGGGCTGGATTTCTCCCCCGCCTCCCTGACCGAGGCCCGCGCCCTGGCGGCGCGCACCGGGACCGCCATCGAGTACGTCGAGTCCGACGTCTACAAGGCCAGCGAGGCATTGCCCAAAGGCGCGTTCGACCTGGTCTACACCGGCATCGGCGCCCTGTGCTGGCTGCCCAGCGTCGACACCTGGGCACGCAATGTCAGCGCCCTGCTCAAGCCCGGCGGCCGGCTGTTCATCCGCGAAGGCCACCCGATGCTCTGGGCCGTGGACGAACGCCGCGAGGATGGGCTGTTGTTGGCGCTGCCCTACTTCGAGCACCGCGAACCGCTGGTCTGGGACGACGAGCACAGCTATGTCGAAACCACGGCGCCGCTCAAGGCCACAGTCACCCATTCGTGGAACCACGGCCTGGGGGAAATCGTCAGCGCCCTGCTCAAATACGGCCTGGAGATCCGCGGCCTGGTGGAACACCAGAGCATCCCCTGGGAAGCCCTGCCCGGGCAGATGCACTGCGACGAGTCGGGCGAATGGCACCTCAAGGAAGGCCCCCTGCGCCTGCCACTGAGCTACACCCTGCAAGCGGTCAAACGCTAAACCTCGGGCCCACAAAAAAGCCCGCTGGACCACAATCCAGCGGGCTTTTTTACATTCCCCACATCCACCGCCTGTAGCCGCTGCCGAGCCCCGGCGAGGCTGCGATCGGACGCGCAGCGGCCGCAACGGGGGCACCCCGTTTAGTCAGACCCAACGCATACTCAGGTTTTGCGACTGCTGCGCAGTCGATCGCAGCCTTGCCAAGGCTCGACAGCGGCTACAGGGATCGGGGGGGTCAGTTGGCAGCAGCGGCATCCATCTTCTGGCGCAGGCTCAGCGGGCGCATGTCAGTCCACACCTCTTCGATGTAGGCCAGGCAGTCCTTTTTCAGGCCGCTCTTGCCCACGGTGCGCCAGCCTTGCGGCACGGCCTTGTAGTCCGGCCAGATCGAATACTGTTCCTCATGGTTGACCACTACCTGAAAGAGGATGTCCTCGCGGTCGAATACTGACGTCATTGCTTGTCTCCATCGCTGTAAGGCTCGCTGCGCCGAGCGCGCAGCGGTTGTGAATAAGGAACGTTCAGGCCCCGGGGAAAATTAGAGGCTGGCCACCGCGGCGGCCAACGCCTTGCTGAAAATCTCCGCCACCTGGTCGATTTCCCCGGCGGTGATCACCAGCGGCGGCAGGAACCGCACCACGCTGCCGTGGCGCCCGCCCATTTCCAGGATCAGCCCGCGCTTGAGGCATTCGCGCTGCACCAGCGGCGCCAGGCGACTGAACTGCGGCGGGTGGCCCAGGGCGTCTTTTTCGCCGCTCGGGTCCACCAGCTCCACCCCAAGCATCAGACCGCGACCGCGGATATCACCCATCTGCGGGAAATCACGCTGCAGAATCCGCAAATGCTCGCTCAGGCGCTCGCCCATGGCCGCGGCATGCTCGGCCACCTTGTGCTCCTTGAGGTAGCGCATCACCGCGGAACCGGTGGCCATGGCCATCTGATTGCCGCGGAAGGTGCCGGCATGGGCCCCCGGCAGCCAGGTGTCGAGCCAGTCGCGGTAGACCACCACCGCCATCGGCAGGCTGCCGCCGATGGCCTTGGACATCACCACCACATCCGGAATGATTCCGGCGTGCTCGAAGGAGAACATCTTGCCGGTACGGCCGAAACCGCTCTGGATCTCGTCGACGATCAAGGCCACGCCGGCCTTCTCGGTGATCCGCCGCAGACCGCGCAGCCAGTCGAGGTCGGCGGGAATCACCCCGCCCTCGCCCTGCACTGCTTCGACGATGATCGCCGCCGGCAATTGCACGCCAGCTTCCGGGTCGCTCAGCAGGTTTTCCAGGTAGCTCAGGTTGGCCTTCACCCCGGCCGCGCCGCCCAGGCCGAACGGGCAACGGTAGTCGTAGGGGAACGGCAGGATCTGCACGCCATTGGTCAGCAACGCACCCAACGGCCGCTTCGGCCCCAGGCTGCCCATCAGGCTCAGGGCGCCCTGGGTCATGCCGTGGTAGGCGCCCTGGAACGACAGAACGGTGCTGCGGCCGGTGGCGGTGCGCGCCAGTTTCAATGCCGCTTCCACGGCGTCGGTGCCGGTGGGGCCGCAGAACTGGATTTTCGCCTCGGCGGCCAGGGCGGGCGGCAACAGGCCGAACAGGTCCTGGACGAATTGGTCCTTGACCGGGGTGGTCAGGTCCAGGGTCAGCAGTGGCAGCTCATCGGCCAGCACCTGCTGGATGGCCTCGATCACCACCGGGTGGTTGTGGCCCAGGGCCAGGGTCCCGGCGCCGGCCAGGCAGTCGATGAAACGCCGGCCTTCGACGTCCTCGACATGGATGCCCCGCGCGCGCTTGAGCGCCAGGGGAATGCGCCGCGGGTAGCTGCGGGCATTGGATTCCTGCTGGTTCTGCCGCGCCAGCAACGGCGATTCGGTGAACTGGTAAAGCGTCTCGGCCGGCGCGGCACTGGTCCGCGCCGGCTGATCGTCGACAAGGCTGGTAGCAACTGACATCTCTCGAATCCTCACGCTGATGAGTTGAGCGAAACCGCACACCACACAGGTACGCAGCCGGTTCAGCGCGCACTCGCAGGTTTTCCTGTTCTGGAAACGCATCAGCGGGGGGAGGATTTACACCCATGCAGAGGTTTATTGCGTGGGGGATTCAAGATTTTTCGCGAGCAAGTCGGATCGCCGCCCGCTCGCTCCTACAGAAGAACGCGTTCCTCAGTGGGAGCGAGGCTTGCCCGCGATAAGGCCGTCAGGCCGATTGCAACGGCATGGTCAACTCGACCCGCAGCCCATCGGGCCGGCTGTCGAAATGCAGCACGCAGCCGCAGCGCTGGACAATCGCCTGGACGATGGCCAGGCCCAGGCCGCAGCCGGTGCTCTGGCCGTTGCGCCAGAAACGCTGGGTCAGGTGCTGCAGGTCGTCCTCGGGGATGCCGCTGCCGTGGTCGCGCACCTGGAAGCGCACGCGATTGCCGATGGTTTCCAGGTTCAGGTCCACCGGCGCATCGCTCGGGGTGTGGCGCAGGGCGTTGTCCAGCAGGTTGCGCAGCGCGGCGATGGCCAGCACCGAAGGCATTTCCAGCGGCGCCGCCGACACCCGCTCGTCGATATGCAGGCGGACCCGCTGCCGGGCGCCGCTGGCCGCATCGTGGATCGCGGTCTGCGCCACCTGCTCGGCGCTGCATTGCACGCCGTCCTCGAACGACAGGCTACCCTCGACCCGCGCCAGCAACAGCAACTGCTCCAGGGTCCGGTGCAGGCGGTCGGCGCCCTCTTCGGCCCGCGCCAGGGACTGGTCCCGGGCCGCGCCCTCGGTCATGCGCGCCACCTGCAGGTGAGTCTTGATCGCCGTCAGCGGGCTGCGCAGTTCATGGGCCGCGTCGCCGGTCAGGCGGCGCTCGCGCTCGATGGTCTTGCCGATACGCTGGAACAGCTGGTTCTGGGTTTCCAAGAGCGGCCGCAGCTCGCTGGGTAGCGGGTGGATCTGCAATGGTTCCAGGGAATCGGCGCTGCGCCGCATCAGGGCATCGCGCATGCGGTTCAGCGGCGCCAGGCCCTGGCCCATCCCCAGCCACAACAGCCACAGGCACGCCAGCAGCGCCACGCCCACCGGCACCGAAGCCGCCAGCAGCACCGACAGGTTCAGCGCTTCGCGCTCGACCTGACGGTCGGCGGTGGTAATGCGCAGATCGCCCCGGGCCAGGGTGAAACTGCGCCAGCGCACGCCATCGATCATCTGGTCGTGAAAGCCCAGGCGTTCGGCTTCGAGCTTTTCGTCGGGGTGGTTATGGCTGCGGGCCAGGATCTCGCCGCGCAGGGAACTGACCTGGCAGGCCATGCCCCCGGGAATGTTCAGTTGCTCGGCGCTGAAATGGGTGCCCTCGCCCTTGCTCGGCAACGCCGGCAATTGCTCCAGCAGGCCGGCGACCATGCGCGCCGACGCCACCAGGCGCTGGTCCAGGGAAAACATCATCTGGTTGCGCAAGTCGCTGAACATCCAGGCCGACGCCAGCGCCCAGATCAGCACGAACGCCGCGCCGATGGTCAGGCTCAGGCGCAAACGCAGGCTCATCACTTAGCCCTCCTCCCCGCCGTCCGCCGGCCCCAGGCGATAGCCCAGGCCGCGCACGGTCTCGACGATGCCGTTGCCGAGCTTGCGCCGCAGGTGGTGGATATGGACGTTGAGGGCGTTGCTTTCCAGCTCGTCGTTGAAGCCGTAGACGCTGTCCTTGAGCTGCTCGCTGGACAGCACCCGGCCGCGGTTGTGCAGCAGCGCCTGGAGCAGCGACTGCTCGCGCCGCGACAGGTCCACCGGCTGGCCGCCGAGCAGGGTTTCCCGAGTGCTCGGGTCGTAGGTCAGGCGGCCGTGCTCGATCAGGTTGACGCTACGCCCCGCCACCCGCCGCAGCAGGGTGTGCAGGCGTGCCGCCAGTTCGCGCAGGTCGAAGGGCTTGAGCAGGTAATCGTCGGCACCGGCCTGCAGGCCGTCGACCCGGTCGGTGACCGAGTCCCGCGCGGTGAGAATCAGCACCGGGATCTCCAGGCCGTTGTGGCGCTGCTGCTTGAGCAGTTTCAGGCCGTCTTCGTCGGGCAGGCCGAGGTCGAGCACCATCACGTCGAACTGGGCCACGCCGAGCATGGCCCGCGCCGCCGAGGCGGTCGCCACGTGCTCGACCGTCAGGCCCTGGGCCGTGAGGCCGGCCACGATCCCGCTGGCGATCAGTTCATCATCTTCACAGACCAGTACGTGCATGGTGAAACCTGTAGAAAAGGGGGCATTAAAACTATCGTCGATTAAGCCGACATTATGCCTGCACCGCCAGTGCCACAAGGCGTGCAGGGTTAATCATCGGTTAATCGACATCGGCCATTGTGCGGTCACTTGCACCGGTTTAAGGCTTTTCCATGCATCGTCTGTTCATCTTCCTGTTCATGCTGCTGTCGGGCCTGGCCCAGGCGGGCACCAACCCGTTCGAGGTCAAACCCGACTTTCTCCCGGTCGGCAAAGCCTTCGTCTTCACCTCCGAACGCCTGGCGTCGGGGGAAACCCAGCTGTTCTGGCAGATCGCCGACGGCTATTACCTGTATCAGCAGCGCCTGCAATTCAACGGCCTGGCGGACGCGCAGAAACCGGCGCTGCCCGAAGGTGAGGCCCACAGCGACGAATTCTTCGGGGCCCAGCAGGTGTATCGCCAGGGCCTGGAACTGAAAGTCCCCGCGGGCGCCACCGGCAAGGTCAAGGTCGGCTGGCAGGGCTGCGCCGATGCCGGCCTGTGCTACCCGCCGCAATCGTTGGAAGTGGACCTGGGCGGCAGCCCGGCCGCCGCCGGCAATACCGCCACTACCACCAACGCCAGCACCGAAGCCACTGACCAGGCCTTGGCCAGCGGCCTGCAACAGCGGGCCCTGGGCTGGAGCCTGCTGGTGTTCTTCGGCCTCGGCCTGTTGCTGGCCTTCGCCCCCTGCTCGCTGCCGATGCTGCCGATCCTCGCCGGCCTGGTGGTGGGCAGCGGCGCCAGCCCGCGTCGCGGCTTGGCCGTGGCCGGCAGCTATGTCATCTGTATGGCCCTGGTCTATGCCTCCATGGGCGTGCTCGCCGCGCTGCTGGGCGCCAACCTCCAGGCGCTGTTGCAAACGCCCTGGCTGCTGGGCAGCTTCGCCGCAGTGTTCGTGCTCCTGTCCCTGCCGATGTTCGGCTTCTTCGAGCTGCAACTGCCGGCAGCCCTGCGCGATCGCCTGGAAAATGCCAGCCGCTCGCGCCGCGGCGGCAGCCTGGTGGGCGCCGGGGTGCTCGGCGCCCTGTCCGGCCTGCTGGTGGGCCCGTGCATGACCGCGCCCCTGGCCGGCGCCCTGCTGTATATCGCCCAGAGCGGCAACGCCCTGCACGGCGGCTTGATCCTGTTCGTCATGGGCCTGGGCATCGGCCTGCCGCTGTTGCTGCTGGTGACCCTGGGCAACCGCTTCCTGCCCAAACCCGGCCCGTGGATGAACCTGCTCAAGGGCCTGTTCGGCTTCCTGTTCCTCGGCACCGCCATCGTGCTGCTGCGCCCGGTGCTCGACGAGTCGCTGTGGATCGGTCTGTGGGGCGCCCTGGCGCTGGTCCTGGCCTACACCGCCTGGCAGCAGATGCGCGCCGCTGGGCGCGCCGGGCACCTGTTCGGCGCCGGCTCGGTGGTGTTCGGCCTGTGGGGCAGCCTGCTGCTGGTGGGCGCCGCCGGCGGCAGCGACGACCTGTGGCGGCCGCTGAAGGTCTACAGCGGCGGTACCGCCGTGGCGCCGCTCAGCGCCCACGACGCCTTCACCACCGTCAAGGACCCGGCCGCCCTGCAAGACGCCCTCGACGCGGCCAAGGCCCAGGGCCAGTGGGTACTGCTGGACTACTACGCCGACTGGTGCGTGTCGTGCAAGATCATGGAGAAACAGGTGTTCGGCAACGCCCGGGTCCTCGACGAGCTGAAAGAAGTGCGCCTGCTGCGCCTGGACGTAACCGCCGACAACGCCGCCAGCCGCGAACTGCTCAATCGGTATAAAGTGCCGGGGCCGCCGAGCCTGCTGTGGATCGGCCCGGACGGCGAAGAACGACGCAGCCAGCGGATTACCGGCGAGGTAGACGCCGCTGGCTTCCTGCAACGCTGGACCGCCACCCGAGAAGCCCGTTGATGCTGACCTTTACCATCGGCACCTTTGCCATCGCGCTCAACCACCTGCTGCTGATCGGCGCCCTGGCGCTGGCCACCTTTATCGGCTGGCGGATCGCCAAGCGCGGCGGCGAGAACCCGGAATCGGTGCTGTTCGGCCTGTTCCTGCTGGGCATGCTCGCGGCGCGCATCGGTTTCGTGGTCGCCTACTGGAAGCATTACCGCGACGATCTGTGGCAAGTGGTCGACCTGCGCGACGGCGGCTTCCTCGCCTGGCCCGGGGTGATCGTCCTGTTGCTGGCCGCCCTCGCCTGGGGCTGGCGCCGCCCGGCACTGCGCCAGCCGCTGGGCGCCGGGGTCGGCAGCGGCCTGGCGTTCTGGCTGCTGGCGACGCTGTCCCTGGGCATCTTCGAGCAAGGCACGCGGTTGCCGGAGATCGACCTGCGCAACGCCGACGGCGCCACCGTGCAACTGACCAGCTACCAGGGCAAACCCCTGGTGATCAACCTCTGGGCCACTTGGTGCCCGCCGTGTCGCCGGGAAATGCCGGTGCTGGAAAAAGCCCAGCAGCAACGCCCGGACCTGACCTTCCTGTTCGTCAATCAGGCCGAAAGCATGCAGAGCGTCACGACCTTCCTGGCCACCCAGGACCTGACCCTGAACAACGTGCTGTTCGACGGCAGCGGCCGCCTGGGCCAGGCCGTGGGCTCCATGGCGCTGCCGACTACGCTGTTCTACAGCGCCGACGGGCGCATGCTGGGCAGCCACCTCGGCGAGTTGTCCGAGGCCAGCCTGGCCCGCGCCCTGGAATATTTCGACCGACCGCATTCGACCTCGGCCACGCCGGCCGCCCCAGCAAGGAAACTGCCATGCCCTTCATCCGCCACCTGCTGAGCCTGTCCCTGGGCGCGGCCCTGCTCCAGGCGCCACTGCTGCACGCCGAAGAACTGCCCCAAGCGATCAAGAACATCGAAGCCAAGGGTGCCAAGATCGTCGGCAGCTTCGATGCCCCGGACGGCCTCAAGGGTTATGCCGCGCAGTACCAGAACCGCGGCATGGCCCTGTACCTGACCCCGGATGGCAAGCACGTGCTGCTGGGCAACCTGTACGACGCCGACGGCAAGGACCTGAGCGCCGAGCCGCTGCAAAAACTGGTCTACGCGCCGATGGCCAAGGAAGTCTGGGCGAAGATGGAAAAGAGCCACTGGATCGCCGACGGCAAGGCCGACGCCCCGCGGGTGGTCTACCTGTTCAGCGACCCCAACTGCCCGTACTGCAACATGTTCTGGGAACAGGCGCGGCCCTGGGTCAATGCCGGCAAGGTGCAGCTGCGGCACATCATGGTCGGCATCATCCGCGAAGACAGCCCGGGCAAATCCGCCGCCCTGCTGGCCGCCAAGGACCCGCAGAAGGCCCTGCAGGACCACGAAAAAGCCGGCAAGGGCAGCAGCCTCAAGCCCCTGGACAAGATCCCCGCCGAGGTCCAGGCCAAGCTCGACGCCAACATGGCGCTGATGGACGAACTGGAGCTGTCCGCCACCCCGGCGATCTTCTACATGGACGACAAGGGCGAGCTGCAACAGCAACAAGGCGCGCCGGCGCCGGGCAAGCTGGTGAAGATTCTCGGGCCTAAATAAATGAGATGCGCCAAGACCTGACCACTAATGGCCTTTAGCCTTACTGACAGCGTTACACTACTGCCTTTATTCACGCAGACAGGGATGTGACGTTTTGACAGCTCAAGGACAAACTAGGCTTTTAGACATTCTCGACTACTGGCATAAGGTGGAATTCTTTTTACCTTATGCCCTTGAGAAATATGTCGAGGACTTCAAAGACTGGGAGACGCGCTGGCTCACCCAGAAAGATCTCCAGCAGAGCAAGAACAGTCACTGGCGCAATTTTTCCATACCTGACGATCTTCAAGTCAAAGGCTTCAATCTCTATATCGGGGTTTTTGATGCCTCCGTCATTGCTGCTCTTTGCGAACCGCATCTGGCCGCTTTATCGATAGACGAGAACACCTTCTACGAAGAGCAGGAACGGGTGGAGCTTGAAGGGCTTACATGCTTTGCCAAGATCAAGCTCAATGCTCAAGCCGTCCCGCAACTTGATGCCGTGTCACTGTCAACGGCTCCCTGGGCCCTGGGGCAGACAGTGAGCAAAGGGCTTGGCGCTCTTGGCCATCAAGCCTTCGAGGACGCCAAGGAACAGTTGATAAAACTGCTGCACAACTTCCATGGAGAGCGTCAGCAAAACGATGACCCAGCCTTGATGGCTGAGGAAGTCATGCATTTGCATCAACTGTTGTGCAACTGGGCCAGCTTTACGCCTGAGCAGGGCAGCGGTACCCCACTTGCGTTACTTCAAGTTCTGACTCAGCCCAAGGTCGAGAAACCACTCACGCAACCCTCTGCGACACAGACAACGGAAGTCGAGGACGAAGAAGAACCCGATACCGAGATCGACATACTCAACAGCTTTTTCATAAAAGACATCGAGCGTGCAATCGCCAGCCTGCAGCGCGGAGAACAACCGCTCCCTTTGCTTCAGTACCTGAGTGAAGCCGATCCGAGCAAAAGAATTGACCTGTATACCGATAATGGCCGCACGGCCATTTACCAGGCCCTGCAACCGCAATGCATAAACCCTGGGCATTGGCCGGATGAGCCGGGCCATGCCATGAGCCTGATGCAACAGTTCGCGATCAATACGGCACTCGGCACATTGGCAAACAGCGGGATGTTCTCCGTTAACGGACCACCCGGGACGGGCAAAACGACTTTATTGCGCGACATGTTCGCCGAGAACATTGTTCGTCGAGCCCGGGTATTGGCGGGATACAGCGAGGCGGCAGACGCTTTTGTTGGCGGAAAAAAACCGCAGGTCACCTTCAAGGGCATGTCGAATCCCTACACCATCCGCGCGCTCAAACCTGAATTGACCGGCTATGAAATGGTGGTGGCCTCCTCGAACAACGCCGCCGTGGAAAATATTTCCCGAGACCTGCCCAAACGCAAATCCCTGGGAAAGTGCTGGAACAATGTGCAGTACCTGCAACCGGTCGCACATAAAATTGCCGCACAAAAAAGTGATGGCAGCATCAGCAACCTGTCCGATGAGGACAAACCCTGGGGGTTGATCTGCGCCGCACTCGGTAATAGCAACAACCGAAAGGCACTGCAGGAACGCATGTTCTTCAACCCGGTAGACTCCACCGAGCCCAATTTGCCCCTGACGATTCGGCAATGGGTGGATGGATACAAAGGCCCCAGCTTCAAGGATGCCAGCACAGCCTTCAAAAAAGCCGATGAAGATGTCAGCAAAGCACTGGAAGAACGAGCCCGTTACGCCAGCCTGCTGGAAGAAATGGCAGCTACCGATGAGCAGGCCTTCGTGCATCTGCAGCAACAGTCATTTAATCAGGCCGAACAGCTCAGCGCGTCCTCCCAGCAAGCCCTCGACCGACAGCAACAGCAACTTCAAGCATCAGCGCAACATCTGAGCAGCCTTCAGGAACTGGAGCGTCTGATAGATCGCAGCCGTCCAGCTTGGTGGAAGCGCTTGTTCAATACTCAAACAGCTAAAACCCACCGTCATGAACAACTGGAAAACGCCCGGCTTCAGCGTCTGACGCATGAAGAGATCAACCGCGCGAAAAGCCTTCTGAACAATAGCCTGAGACCGGAACTTGAAAGCGCGCAAACCGCATTACTGTTCTGTAAAAGCGAACTCGATACACGTAAAGCGCAATGGCAAAACAAGTGCCAATGCCTGGACGATTTCACCAGCAGCCTGGGCCGCCCGAATTTACCAAGTCAGCTGAGTGAGCTGGAGAACAGCAACTTCCAGATAAATGGGCTTTGGCATGATGAAGCACTCAATCGATTGCGCTCGACCTTGTTCGCCGCGGCTTTGACCCTGCATGAGGCCTGGCTTGCCGAGGTTGCGCCCTCAGGCTCGAACGGCAAGGGCTTCAGTGCCAACCTGGCAGCCATCAGCCTGTTGCTGAGTAATAAGACACCCGAGGATGAGCGACTCACACAGGTGCTCTGGCAAAGTCTGTTCATGGTGATCCCGGTGGTTTCAAGCACTTTTGCCTCCTTTGGCAACCAGTTCCGTGGGTTGGGTGCTGGCTCCTTGGGTTGGCTGTACATCGACGAGGCAGGGCAAGCCGTGCCCCAGGCTGCCGTCGGTGCATTGTGGCGAGCCCAAAGAGCCATGGTGGTGGGTGATCCCCTGCAAATCGAGCCGGTCTTCACCCTGCCGCAACGCTTGGTCAAGACACTGGGCCAACTATCGACACACACAGCGAACGAAGCCTTCGCCCCCAATCGCGTGTCGGTCCAAAGCCTGGCGGACCAAAACAATCTTTATGGCAGCGTTTTCAAGAACGATACCGACGAAGAGTTGTGGATCGGCAGCCCGTTGCGAGTCCACAGGCGCTGCATCGAACCCATGTTCAGTCTGTCGAATCAAATCGCCTACGGTAACAAGATGGTCTTTGGCCTACCCAATGCCCACGCCGAACAGGACGCCCCTGTGCACTGCTCCAGTTGCTGGATCGATATCTCTGGCAATGTCGAACACAAACAAGTTGTCCCCAATCAGATCGAGTTCATGGTCGACCTTCTCGGACAACTCTACTTGCGCGATGGAGCACTGCCACAGCTGTACGTGATCTCGCCGTTCAAAGCCGTGCGCCTGGCATTGCAAAAAGCCATACGCTCAGCTGCGTGGACCCAGCCCAACCATCGTCCGAAATTGCCCTCGGGTGAGTTGAAGCAATGGTTGAAATCCTCCATCGGCACCGTGCATACCTTCCAAGGTAAAGAACAAGACACCGTCTTCATGCTGCTGGGCGCAGACCATGATCATGCAGGAGCGGCGCAGTGGGCCGCATCCAAGCCTAACCTGTTGAACGTTGCCCTCACCCGGGCCAAACGTCGGGTCTATCTGGTGGGAGATTTTGAACTGTGGGGATCGCTACGCTATTTCGATGCGGTGAGTCGAGGCAGATTCCCGCTGAAACGAATGGGCCCCGCTTCATTTCTGGCGAAGCTGAATGCTCTGGAAGCACAAACCTCAAGTTGAATATCACCAGCGCCTCCTGAAGATATTTCGTGAGCGCGCTCGCCCCCATGGATACCTGATTGTGAAATAACTATCAGGCCCCTGTGGGGGCGAGCCCGCTCACGATGAGTTCTTCAAAAACGACTCAACGGGCTCCGCGCCCATCCAACAACGCATCCACCACCGCCCTGGCCATCTCCACGGAATGCACCATCGACCAGATCAACCCGCGCTCCAGGCCACTGCCGCGTTCGGTGATCTCGTCGCTGACCTCTTCGGCGCATTTGAGCAAGAGCGAGACATGCACCAGGGCTTCTTCGGCGGTGATGCCTTCGCGGACCTGGAACAAGGAATCCGGGTTGACGCGAACCGACGCGGTGGTTGCCAAGGAAGCAAACGGCAGCGCCTCGACAGGTTGCTCGGCCAAAGATTGGCGCAGGGCCTGGTTGGCGAGTTTCAGCTCGGGGTACCGGTAGGTGCTGGTGTCGACGGGTGGATCGGGAACAAGTTTTTTCATGGTTAGGCTCCTGGTAAATAAAGGAGCTGACACCGTTCGCTTGCACACGAATTAAGGGTGGCAGCCATACGCGGGTGTGCAAGACCGAGCTACCAGGTCACTCAGCAGATCCGAGGATCTCCCGCGCATGACCGCCATAAAGCAGCGGACATGAAAACGCTCACTCACGAATGAGCGCTTATGCATCTGGTAGCGTCGGACTTGCACATCCGTGTCACCGATTTTGCGATGACCAACGCAGGCTAGCCCCGTCCACAGGCGCACTCAAGCGAGCAGAAGTTTCTAGGAAATACCCTACAAAAGAAAGCGAATTGGCCCCCTGTAGCCGCTGCCGCAGGCTGCGATCGCCTGCGCAGCAGGCGCCAAACCTGCCCATGCGGTGTATCAGGCAAAATCCCGTCGCCTGGTTTGCGGCCGCTTCGTCGGAATGCCGCCCAGCCCGAGCGCAGCCTCGCAGGCTCGGCAGCGGCTACAGGGATCGTGGGATGACGTGGATCTTCAGTTTTCTGGAATATCGCATCGCGGGCAGGGCAAGTCGGGGGTCAACGCTCCATGGGCGCTTTGGCGAGGCTAAGCCTGATAAAGCCCAAGGCATCCTTGAACAGCTGATGCCACGCCTCGGATGGCTCGCTCATCAATGGATGCCAGAAAAACCTGAACTCATGCCCTCCGTCATCTTCAGCCTGATGTACCCAGGTCTCAGGCAGGTCCTGCGCGACATGACATTCATGGAATGCCCACAGGTGCCCCGTCACAGGTGAATGCCATGTCCCCAAAGCCCGTACCACCATGCCCTGAATCCCCGCCTCTTCGAACAACTCTCGGGCAGCAGCCATTTCAGTCGGCTCGCCGGGCTCCACGCTGCCTTTGACCAACTGCAGACCTGCCAGTGGGTGTTCAAAAGCCAGGATTTCCAGAGTTTCACCCTCTCGCAGCACTACCGGGCAGGCTTTATCTACGGTCATGTCAGCTTCTCCTTGGCTGGTAATCCGATACGAACAACGGCTCTAGTCGCGACGCTCGATGATCGCCTGCAGATTTTCGCTCGCGTCGTGCTCGTGCAGGTGCCGGGTCACTTCATCCACCCAGGTCTGATCCGATTCGATTCCCGCCCAGCTGTGGGTCGAGGCGTTGTAATAAGGGCGGTTGTCAAAGGTGTTGATCAACGCCCGGTTCAAGGTGTCGACGTCGAAGTTGGGGTTGCGCGCGCTTTGCATCATCAGCGAATCCAGCACCCGTTGCTGGTTCTCCGGGCAGGGATTGATGGCCTGGATGCGGGTGGCGCTAAGGACGACGAAGGTCGGCGGGATGTTCTCATCGAGGGCGGCTTGCAAGCGATAGTGGCCGTCGATGATCACGTAGGAGGCCAGGCCGCCGACGTGCCATAGCAGGATCGGCGGCAGGCTGCCTTCGCGGGCCTTTTTGCGCCACCACTTCAAACGCCCGGCCAGCGGGTCCACCGGGTGCAGGCCGACCAGCTTGCCGCCGCCCTGCCACCAGTCGATCCACTGCACGGTCTCAGGTTGCAGGTTGTCGAGGATGTCTTCGCCGTACAGCGACCAGTTCGGCAGGTGGCTGTGGCTACCCGTGCCGGAACTGAAGGACCAGGCCGCCAGCCCGCGCTGGTCCACGGCCCGGGCGCTGGCCGGGTTGGGCAGCAGGCCTTGGGCCAGCCAGCGGCCCGGGTAGAGAAAGTCGGCGGAACGCTCGCTCAGTTGCGAGACGAAGAAACGGCTCCAGGCCTTGATCCGCTGTTGCGGTTCCAGGGGCGCATGGCGCTCCACCTGGGCCGAATCGATGGGCGGGATCGGCAGGAACTCCAGCTGCGCCGGCACTGGGTTACGCACCAGCCAGGCGCCGCAGTAACCCTGGGCCACGGTAGCCCAGAACAGCGGCGTATCGTTGAGCATCAGCTTGATCCGGCCGTTGTGGCCGGTGAGCAAGTGCAGCGGCGGACGGCCCGACGCCGGGCGCTCCACCGTCACCCCCAGGCCGACCCACTGCCCTTGCAAGTCTTCAATGTCGTGCCAGTAAAGCTGCTCTGCCATCGTCCGTGATCCCCTTTTTACACAGGGGCGCGACTATAGCAGGGGTTGGGCGGTGGTTATGGCATCGCATCGCGGGCAAGCCTCGCTCCTACAGAAGAAGATGGCGTGCTGTGTAGGAGCGAGCGGGCGGCGATCCGACTTGCCCGCGATGACGTCAGCCCAGGCGCCGCTGAAACATCAGCAAGAATGCCGCTCGGCCAAAAACTTCAACAAGGCCTCGGTGACAAACGCCGGGTTTTCCAGGTTGGAGATATGCCCCGCCTCGGGCACCAGTTGGTAAGGGCAGCCAATCAGCTCGGCCATTTCCTTGGTTTCCGAAGGCGGGCGCGGTTTGTCCTGGTCGCCGCAGAGCAGCAAGGTGGCTTCGGCGTCCAGTTGGTTCAGGCGCGCCAGTATGTCCGCGCGGCTGAAGGTGATGCGGCCGAACGGCACCACGCTTTCGCGCAGACGCTCGGCCGGCAGCGCGGCGAGCATGGCGCGGAAGTCCTGGTACAGCGCCGACTGCGGGTCGATGCCGGGGCGAAAGAAGATCGGGACCACGATGTCCAGCAACTGCGGCGAGATGCTGCCCGCCTCTTCGATCTGCTTGAACAGCGAGAAGTAATACTGGCGAGTCGGCTCCGGTTCGGCGCCGAGGTAGGTGTCCATCAGCACCAGGCCGTTGATGCGTTGCGGTGCCGCCAGGGCCAGCCGTGCGCCCCACATGCCGCCCACCGACAGGCCGATCAGGCTGACCCGGTCGATTTCCAGCTGGTCCAGCAGCGCCAGCACCTGGCGCGCCACGTCGTCCAGCGAAGTGGTGCCCTGCGGCAACGCGCCGGACTGGCCGTGGCCCCAAAGGTCGAGGGCGATCACCCGGTAATGCCTGGACAGCGCCTCGATCTGCGGCGCCCACATGTTCAGGTCCCACAGGTAGCTGCCGGCAAGCAATACCGCCGGGCCGCTGCCTTGGTCGAGGTAATGAAGGGGTTGTCCATCAATGGTCACGAAGGGCATCAACTGTCTCCTGTCAGGTGGCTGCGAAAAAGCCTCGGTAGACTGTGCCGATGAAGGGATACCGTCAATCGGACAAGTCCTAAGGGCCGTGCCAGCCGGGAGATTTTTCGCGAGCAAGCTCGCTCCTACAGGTAGAAGCGGGCTTGCTTGCCAAAGACCCGGTTTTACAGCCCCTCCAGCTCCGCCATCAAGTCGCTCAGCCGATCGACCTTCTCCTCATTGATTTCACTGCCCGCCAGCCCGTCGATGTAGTGCGCCAACTCCTCCACCGTGCTGCACTCGAACATCGCTCGCAGCGGCACGTTGCGTTGCAGGGTTTTCTGCACCCGCGAGGCGATCTGCGTGGCCAGCAGCGAATGCCCGCCCAGCTCGAAGAAGTTGTCGCGCACGCCGACCCGTTCGACCTTGAGCACCTCGGCCCAGATGTCGGCCAGGGTCTGTTCCAGCTCGCTGCGCGGCGCCAGGTAGTCGGTGCTCTGCAACTGGCCGATCTCCAGGGCCGGCAGGGCCTTGCGATCGAGCTTGCCGTTGGCGTTGAGCGGCAGGCGCTCCAGCCACAACCAGTGCAGCGGCACCATGTATTCCGGCAACTCGGCCCGCAGGCGCTGCTTGATGCGCTCCAGGCGTTCGCTCGGGTTCAGGGCCGAATCGCTGGCCACCAGATAGCCCACCAGGTGCTTGCCGTTGACCCCTTCCTGCACCCCGACCGCCGCGTCGCGGACTTCCGGTTGTTCGTGCAGGCGCGCTTCGATTTCCCCCAGCTCGATGCGGTAGCCGCGGATCTTCACCTGATGGTCGACGCGGCCGACATACTCCAGCACACCATCGGCACGACGTCGGGCCAGGTCGCCGGTGCGATACAGGCGTTCGCCCGGCGCACCGAACGGGTTGGGCACGAACACCGGCGCGGTGCGCAGCGGATCGCTGACATAACCGCGGCCGACCCCGGTGCCGGCGACGCACAGCTCGCCCACCGCGCCCAGGGGCACCAGCTCCAGCGCGCCGTCCAGCAGGTACAGGCGGTTGTTGTCGGTCGGCGTACCGATCGGCAGGTAACTGCCGCGGGTCGAGGCCATGTCCACCCGGTAGAAGGCCACGTCGTCGGAACACTCGGCCGGACCGTAGGCATTGACCAGGCCGATCTGCGGATAACGCAGCAGCCACTGGTGCGCCAGCTCCGGCGGCATCGCCTCGCCGGTCGGCAGCATCCAGCGCAGGCCGTCGAGACTGACGGCGTCCTGGGCGAGCATGCCCTGGATCAGCGACGGCACGCTCTCCAGCACCGTGATGCCCTGGGCCTGCACGTGGTCCAGCAAACCTTGCGGGTCATGGGCGATGGCGTTCGGCACTATGTCCACCCGCGCGCCGAACAGCGGCGCGGCGAGGAACTGCCAGACCGAAATGTCGAAGCTCTGCGAAGCGGTCTGGGCGATCACGTCGGCCTCGCTCAATTGCAGGTACGGCACTTTGCTCAGTTGGTTGTTGAGCATGCCGCGCTGCTCGACCATCACGCCTTTCGGCAGGCCGGTGGAGCCCGAGGTGTAGATCACATAGGCCAGGTTGTCCGGGCCGCTGTAAATGCCTGGGTTGTCTTGCGAATGCCCGGCCGCTTGCACGTCTTCCCACACCAGCAGGCGTGGCCGGTTGGCGCAGGCGAACTCGTCGAGCAAGGCTTGCGCCTGTTCGCGGCAGGCCTGGGTACACACCAGCAACGGCGTGCGGCTCAAGGCGATAATGCTGCCCAGGCGCTGGCTCGGCAGGCCCGGGTCCAGCGGCAGGTAGCCGGCGCCGGCCTTGAAGCTGCCGACGATCATGCCCAGCAGGTCCAGGCTGCGCTCGGCCAGCAGCGCCACCGGCTGGTCCAGGCCGACGCCGTTGGCGATCAGCGCATGGCCCAGGCGGTTGCCGCGCTGGTTCAGCTCGGCGTAGCTATATTGCAGGTCCTGGCAACTGGCGGCGATGCGTTGCGGATGGGCCGCCACCTGCGCCTCGAACAGCTCGACGTAGCTGTGCTGCAGCGGGTACTCATGCTCGCTCTGGTTGCAGCCGGCGAGCAGGAAGTCCTGCTCTTCTTCGCCCAGCAGTGGCAGCTCGGCCATGTCGCCATGGAAGCCCTGCACCAGCGCCAGCAGCAGGCGCTTGAACTCGCCGAGCATGCGTTCGATGGTCTCGCGCTCGAAGTAACGCTGGTCGTAGGACAGGTGCAGCCCCAGGTCGTCCCCCGGGTAGCACACCGCGGTGATCGGGAAGTTGGTGTGGGTACGGCCGGAATCCGAGGTGGCGTTCAGGCTTTGCGCACGGTCCAGCACCGAGACTTCCACCGGCGCGTTCTCGAACACGAACAGGCTGTCGAACAGCGGCTGGCCCTTGGGCAGCTCACTGTTTTCCTGGATCGCCACCAGCGGCAGGTACTCGTACTCGCGCAGCTGCATGTTGCTGTCCAGCAAGCCGCTGAGCCACTGGCGCACGCTGCAAGACTGGCCGTCTTCCGGCAGCTTCACCCGCAGCGCGATGCTGTTGATGAACAGGCCGACGGTGCGCTGCATCTGCGGCATCTCCACCGGACGCCCGGCCACGGTGACCCCGAACAGCACGTCGCGGTCGCCGCTCAGGCGCCGCAGGACCAGGGCCCAGGCCGCCTGGGCGAAGGTGTTGATGGTCAGCTGGTGCTGCTGCGCCAGCTCACGCAGTTGCGCGCCGTCGCGGGCATCGAGCCGGGTGTAGCAGTCGCCGACCACCATGCCGCCGCTGTCGCCGGCGTGTTCGCGCAGGAACGGCCGGTCGCTCGGAATCGGCGTCGTACGCTCGAAGCCCCGCAGGTTGTCTTTCCACCACTGCCGCGCCTCGACCAGGCTCTGGCGTTGCAGCCAGCCGATGTAGTCGCGGTAGCGGGTCGGCACGGCCAAGGTGGCTTCGCGCCCCTCACCGAGGGCGGTGTAGATCTCGAAGAAGTCGTTCATCAGCAGCGAACGGCACCAGGCATCGATCAGGATGTGGTGGTTGCTCATCATGAACCAGTAGCGCGCGGCGCCCACGCGGATCAGCCGCAGGTGGAACGGCGCCTGCTCGAGCAGATCGAAGCCGGCCTCGCGCTCGCTTTTCAGCAGCGCTTGCAACTTCGGTTCCTGCTCGGCCTCGGCCACCGCGCTCCAGTCCAGGTACTCGACCGGCGTGCTGCCCGGCTTGTGGATAACTTGCAGCATGTCTTCGCCGACGTTCCAGCAGAAGGACGCGCGCAGGGCTTCGTGACGGGCCACCACCGCTTGCCAGGCCTGGGCGAAACGCTCGGGGTCCAGCTCGCTGTTGATGCGGTAGCGGTCCTGCATGTAGTACAGGCCGGTGCCCGGTTCCAGCAGGGTGTGCAGCAGCATGCCTTCCTGCATCGGGGTCAGCGGGTACACATCCTCGATGGCGCTGGCCGGCACCGGCAGCGCATCCAGCTGGGCCTGGGTCAGACGCGCCAGGGGGAAGTCCGACGGCGTCAGGCCGCCGGCCTCGTCCTTGAGGCAATGGGCGATCAGGCTGTGCAGCTCGCCGAGGTAGGCCTGGGCCAGCTCATCGATGGTCTGCGCCTCGAAACGCTCGCCGCTGAAAGTCCAGCGCAACACCAGCTCGCCGGCATAGACCTGGCTGTCGACGCTCAGTTCGTTGGGCAGCGGCGCCTCGGGCGAATGGGCGGCGCCCAGCGGCTCGTCCAGCGGCCGGAACAGCGCGTCGCTGGCAAAGCTCTGGTCGAACTGGCCCAGGTAGTTGAAGGTGACCGGCGCTTGCGGCAAGGCCGCCATGGTCTGCCGGCCCAGGTCGTCGGCCAGGTAGCGCAGCACGCCATAACCGAGACCTTTATGCGGCACGGCCCGCAGTTGCTCCTTGATCGCCTTGATCGAGGCGCCCTGCCCGGCCGCCTCTTCGATCGCCACCGGCGTCAGGCGCAGCGGGTAGGCGCTGGTGAACCAGCCCACGGTGCGGGTCAGATCGATCTCGTCGAACAGGGTTTCGCGGCCATGGCCTTCCAGCTGGATCAACGCCGAAGCCTCGCCGGTCCAGCGGCACAGCACGCGGGCCAGGGCGGTCAACAGCAGGTCGTTGACCTGGGTGCGGTAGGCGCTCGGCGCCTGTTGCAGCAACTGCCGGGTACGCTCGGCATCGAGCTTCACGCTGACGCTGCGGGCATGTTTGTTCTGCTGCCCGCCATCGGCGTGCTGCACCGGCAGCGCCGCCGTCGGGCCGGCCAATTGGTCCTGCCACCAGCTCAACT
This sequence comes from Pseudomonas sp. NPDC089530, assembly GCF_050280705.1. Classification (NCBI taxonomy): domain Bacteria; kingdom Pseudomonadati; phylum Pseudomonadota; class Gammaproteobacteria; order Pseudomonadales; family Pseudomonadaceae; genus Pseudomonas; species Pseudomonas sp. NPDC089530. The sequence goes on from NZ_JBNNVU010000014.1 coordinate 40,064, forward strand.
CTTCGCGCAGCGACTCGCTGCCGGCATAGGCCTGCAGGCGGGACGCCCAATCGCGCAAGGCGCTGGTTTTCGCCGGCAGGCGCGGCGTTTGCTGAGCTTCCAGCTGGCGGTAGACGTTCTGCACATCTTCCAGCAGCACGCGCCAGGACACACCGTCGACCACCAGGTGGTGAATGGCGATAAACAGCCGTTGCTGGCCGTCCGCAACGTCCACCAGCAGCGCGCGCAACAATGGCCCGTTGGCCAGGTCCAGGCTGCGCTGGGCCTTGGCGAACAGGGGGGTGCATTGCTCCAGCGAATCCACGCGCATCTGCGCCAACAACGGCGCCTCGGCCAGCGGCTGGTGCTCGGCGCGCCATTGCCCGGCGACCTCGGTGAAGCGCAGGCGCAGGGCGTCGTGCTGGGCCAGCAGCGCTTGCAGCGCCTGCTCCAGCAACTGCGCATCGAGCGCCTGGGTCGGCGCCAGCAGCAGCGCCTGGTTCCAGTGCTGACGCTCGGGGATCGGGCTGTCGAAGAACCAGTACTGGATTGGCGTCAGCCCCGACTCGCCACTGAGCAGGCCCTGCTCGGCGACAACCTGCTCGCTGCGGCTGGCCACCGCGGCCAGGGTCTGCACGGTCTGGTGCTGGAACAGGTCCCGCGGGCTGAAGTGAATGCCCAGCTGGCGGGCGCGGCTGACCACCTGGATCGACAGGATCGAGTCGCCGCCCAGCTCGAAGAAGTTGTCGTGCAGGCCGACCTGCGACAGGTTCAGCACGTCACACCAGATCTGCGCCAGGGTCTGTTCCAGCTCGTTACTCGGCGCCACGTAGTGCTGGCGGTTGAGTTCCAGGTCCGGAGCCGGCAGCGCACGGCGGTCGAGCTTGCCGTTGGCGGTCAGCGGCATGCTCGCCAGCAGGATCAGGTGGGTCGGCACCATGTAGTCCGGCAGGTGGACTTTCAGCTGGGCCTTGAGCGCTTCGCGCAGCGCCGCCTGGGCCTCGTCGTCCTGCTCGGCGATATCGGTCACCAGGTAGCCGGCCAGTTGCTTGCCGCCCGGCATGTCCAAAGCCAGCACCACCGCTTCGCGCACGGACTCGTGCTCCAGCAGGCGGTTTTCGATTTCCCCCAGCTCGATACGGAAGCCGCGGATCTTCACCTGATGGTCGACCCGGCCGATGTATTCCACCTGGCCGTCGGCGCACTGGCGCACCAGGTCGCCGGTGCGATACAGGCGCCCGCCGTTGGCGGCGAACGGGTCGGCGACGAAACGTTCGGCGCTCATGCCCGGACGCTGGTGGTAACCCTGGGCCAGGCCGGCCCCGCCGACATACAGCTCGCCAGTGGCGCCTTGGGGCAGCAGGGCCAGATCGGCGTCGAGAATGTAAGCCACGCGGTCGCCGATCACGGTGCCGATCGGCACGCTGCCGGCGCCCTCTTCCAGTTGCTGCGGCGCCAGGCTGGCCAGGGGCATGACCACGGTTTCGGTGGGGCCGTAGGCGTTGAAGAACAGGCTCGGCTGGAAGGCCGCGCGGATGCGGCTCAGGTGCTCGCCGGTCAGGGCCTCGCCGCCGGTGATGCACATGCGCACCGGCAGGGTCTGGCCCTGGGTCGCCAGCCACTGCGCCAACTGGCTGCCGTAGCTCGGGGTGAAGCCGAGGATGTTGATGCGATGGTCGCGGATCAGCTGGCAGATCTCTTGCGCATCCCACTGCCCCTGGGCGCGCAGCACCACCTGGGCGCCGCTGAGCAGCGGCACCAGCAGGCGCTCGGTGGCGGCGTCGAAGTTGATGGAATAGAAGTGCAGCTCGCAGTCGTCCGGGCGCATGCCGAAGCGCTCGATCACCGCGCGGCAGTGCATGGCGATCTCGCCGTGGGACACCACCACGCCCTTGGGCTTGCCGGTGGAACCGGAGGTGTAGATCAGGTACGCCTGGTGTTGCGGCAGGCTGATAAAGGGCAACTCGCTGGCCGGGTAATCGGCCAGTCGCGCGCCGTCTTCCTCCAGGCACCAGCGCGCCACGTTCACCGGCAACTCACCCAGGGCGTCGAACATCGCCGCGTCGCTGAGCAGCAGGCCGATACCGCTGTCTTCGATCATGTAGTGCAAGCGGTCTAGCGGGTATTCCGGGTCCAGCGGCACATAGGCGCCGCCGGCCTTGAGGATCGCCAGCAGGCCGACGACCATTTCCAGCGAACGCTCCAGGGCCAGGCCGACCCGCACCTGCGGGCCGACCCCGCGCTCGCGGAGCATCCAGGCCAGGCGGTTGGCGCGGCCGTCGAGTTCGGCGTAGCTCAGGGTCTGCCCGGCGAAGGTCAGGGCCGGGGCATCCGGGCGCAGCAGCGCCTGCTCGCCGAACAGGTGATGGATGCATTGGTCGAGGCGGTGCTCGCCGGGCTCGACGCCCAGGCTGTCCAGCAGTTGCTGTTGCTCGGTGCTGTCGAGCAGCGGCAATTCACTCAGGCATTGCTCGGGGTCGGCGATCAGCGCCTCCAGCAGGTTGCGCCAGTGCGCCGCCATCCGGGCGATGCGCGGTTCGTCGAACAGGTCGGTGCTGTAGGTCAGGCAGCAACCCAGGCGATGGTCGAGGTCGGTGACTTCCAGGTTGAGGTCGAACTTGGTGGCCCGAGCGTCGTTGGCCAGGTATTCCACGGTCATGCCGGCCAAGTTGCGGCTCTGTTGGAATTCCCAACGCTGGACGTTGCACATCACCTGGAACAGCGGGTTGTAGGCGGCGCTGCGCGGGGGTTGCAGGGCTTCCACCAGGTGGTCGAACGGCAGGTCCTGGTGGGACTGGCCCTCGATCACGGTATGCCGCACCTGCTCGAACAGTTCACCGACGCTCATTTGCCCATCGAGCCGGCAGCGCAGCACCTGGGTATTGAGGAAGGCGCCGATCAGCCCTTCGCTTTCCGGGCGGATGCGGTTGGCCACCGGCGCGCCGATGCGCAGGTCGGTCTGGCCGCTGTAGCGGTAGAGCAGCGCCGCCAGGGTGGCGGTCATGGTCATGAACAGGGTCAGGCCGTTGTCGGCGTTGAAGCGGCGCACTCGGGCCGCCAGCTCGTCGCTCAGGTCGAAGCGGTACAGCTCGCCCTGGTGGCTTTGCACCGGCGGCCGCGGACGGTCGCTGGGCAGTTCCAGCAGCGGATGTTCGTGGCCCAGTTGCGCGGTCCAGTAATCCAGCTGGCGCTGACGCTCGCCGGACTCCAGCCACTGCCGTTGCCAGACGCTGTAGTCCAGGTACTGCACCGGCAGCGGTTCCAGCGGCGAATCGCGGTCGTCGATAAAGGCTTCGTACAAGGCGCTCAACTCGCGGGCGAAGATGTCCATCGCCCAGCCTTCGGTGACGATGTGGTGCAGGGTCAGGACGAAGTAGTGCTCCTGCTCGCCGGCCTTGACCAGGCAGGCGCGCAGCAGCGGGCCGGTTTCCAGGTCGAACGGCTGGTGCGCTTCGCTGTCGGCCAGTTGTTGCAGGCGTTGCTCGCGGCTCGCCGCATCCAGCTTGGAAAAATCTTTCCAGGCCATGCGCACACCGGTTTCAGCATGCACCTGTTGCCGGGCCACGCCGTCGACGCTAGGGAAAGTGGTACGCAGGGTTTCGTGGCGCAGGATCAGCGCCTGCAGCGCCGCCTCGAAACGCCCAACATCCAGCACCCCGGTAAAACGCGCCATGCCGCCGACGTTGTAGGCCGGGCTGTCCGGCTCCATCTGCCAGAGGAACCACATGCGCTGCTGGGAATACGACAGCGGCACCGGTTGGCTGCGGTCGACCTTGGCGATCGGCAGCTGTTTATTGCGCTGGCCGGATTCCTGGATCAGGCGTACTTGTTCAGCGAAGTCGCCCAGCTCGCTGGCCTCGAACAACACCCGCAACGGCAACTCGACGTCGCAGGCCTGGCGGGTGCGGGAAATGATCTGGGTGGCCAGCAGCGAGTGGCCGCCCAGGGCGAAGAAGTCGTCGCGCAGGCCAATCCGCTGCTGGCCCAGCACTTCGCGCCAGATGGCGGCGATCTGCTGTTCGAGTTCGGTATTCGGTTCAACGTGTTCGCGTACCTGCCATTGCGGCTCGGGCAAGGCGCGGCGGTCGAGCTTGCCGCTCGGACTCAGGGGCATGGCGTCCAGGCGCAGCAGTTGCGCGGGCACCATGTATTCCGGCAACTCGGTAGCCAGGGCGGTTTTCAGGCGCGCGCTCTGGGCGTCCTCATCTTCATCGGCAGTGATAGCCGTGTAATAGCCGATCAACTGCGCGCCGGCCGCGGTCTCGCGCACCAGCACCGCGGCCTGGGCCACGCCGGCCTGGGCCAGCAGGCGCGCTTCGATTTCCTGGGGCTCGACGCGAAAGCCGCGCAGCTTGATCTGCTGATCGAGGCGTCCGAGGTATTCCAGGGCGCCATCGGCGCCCCAGCGCACACGGTCACCGGTGCGGTACAGCCGTGCACCCTCGGTGCTCAGCGGGTCGACCACAAAACGCTCGGCGCTCAGCCCCGGACGCCCGAGGTAACCCCGGGCCAGGCCGCTCCCGGAAATGCACAGCTCGCCCGGCACGCCGGCCGGCACCGGGTTGAGGTCGGCATCCAGCACCCGGCAGATCACGTTGCCCAGCGGACGGCCGATGGGCGAACGCTCGCCATCGGTGACCCGGCACTGCCAGTGGGTGACGTTGATCGCGGTCTCGGTGGGGCCATAGCGGTTGTGCAGTTGGGTATCCGGCAACTGCTCCAGCAACCGGTCGCGCAGCTCGGCCGGCAAGGCCTCGCCACCGGAGAACACCCGGCGCAGGCTGACGCACTCGGCGGCCAGCGGCTCGTCGACGAACAACTGCAACAGCGGCGGCACGAAGTGCAGCGTGGTCACGCCGTAGTGCTGCACCAGTTGGGCGATGCGGTGCGGGTCGCGGTGTTCGCCCGGCGCGGCCAGTACCAGTCGGCAACCGGTGATCAGCGGCCAGAAGCACTCCCACACCGACACGTCGAAGCTGATCGGCGCCTTCTGCATCAGCACGTCGCTGGCGTCCAGGCGGTAGGTGTCCTGCATCCACTGTAAGCGCTCGCTCAGGGCCGCGTGGGTATTGCCCACGCCCTTGGGCTGGCCGGTGGAGCCCGAGGTGTAGATCACATAGGCCAAGTTGTCGCCGTGCAGGTGCAGGCCCGGCGCGTGGCTCGGCCAGTTGTCGAGCTTGAGGCCGTCCATGGCGATGGCGCTGACGCCCTCGGCCTGGGGCAGGCGCTCCAGCAGAGCGGTCTGAGTCAGCAGCAGCTCGACCCCGCTGTCGGCCAGCATGTAGGCCAGGCGTTCGGCCGGGTAGTCCGGGTCCAGCGGCACATAGGCGCCACCGGCCTTGACGATGGCCAGCAGGCCGATCAGCAGCTGCGGCGAACGCTCGGCGGCGATGGCCACGCATACGTCCGGGCCGACGCCCTTGTCCCGCAGGTAATGGGCCAGGCGATTGGCCTGGGCATGCAGTGCAGCGAAGCTCAGCTCGCCGCCCTCCCACACTAGCGCGGTGCGCTCCGGGGTCAGTTGCGCCTGGCGCTCCAGCCACTCCGGCAGCCATTGGCTGGCCACTGCGCACGGCGCTTCGCTCCACTGTTGCTGCTGCGCCTGTTCGCAAGGGTTGAGCAACGGCAGATCGGCGATAGCCGTCTGCGGACGCTCGCAGGCTTCGCGCAGCAGGCTGACGAAATGCTCGGCCAGGCGCTCGATGGTCGCGACCTCGAACAGCTCGCTGGCGTAGTCAAACGACAGGCTCAGGCGGCCGTTGCGGTCTTCTTCGCTGTGCAGTTGCAGGTCGAACTTGGCTTCACGACTGTGCCACGGCAGCTCTTCGGCCAGCAGCCCGGGCAGGCGACGCAGGGCGCTGAGGTCGCGTTGCTGGTGGTTGAACATGACCTGGAACAGGCCCTGTTCGCGAGCCTGGGGGAAGGCTTCGAGCAGTTGCTCGAACGGCAGGTCCTGGTGGGCCTGGGCCTCCAGCGCGGCCTGCCGGGTCTGGGCCAACAGCTCGACGAACGGCTGGCGACCATCCACCTCGGCGCGCAGCACCAGGGTGTTGATAAAGAAGCCGATCAGGCCCTGGGTTTCCAGGCGCGGACGGTTGGCGTTGGGCACGCCGATGCGGATATCGCGCTGGCCGCTGTAGCGGTGCAGCAGGCTCTGGAAGGCTGTGAGCAACAGCATGAAGGGTGTGGATTCATGGGCCTGGGCGGTCTGGCGAATGGCCTCGCTCAGGCTCGCCCCCAGGCGCAGGCTGTGGCGCGCGGCGCTGTGTTGCTGCTGGGCCGAACGCGGGTGATCGGTGGCCAGGCTCAGGCTCGGATGTTCCTCGCCCAGCTGGCTTTTCCAGTAGGCCAGTTGCCGTTCGCCTTCGCCCTCGGCCAGCCACTGGCGCTGCCAGCTGCCGTAGTCGGCGTACTGCAACGGCAGCGGCGCCAGGTTCGCCGCCTGGCCTTGGGAGGCGGCGGCATACAGGCGCGAGAACTCGTCGATCAGCACATTCAGCGACCAGCCGTCGGCAATGATGTGGTGCAGGGTCACCAGCAGTTGGTGCTCCTCATCGTCCAGACGCACCAGGGTCACCCACAGCAACGGGCCCTTCTCCAGGTCGAACTGGGTACGCGCTTCGTCCTCGCGGATCTGTTGCGCCCGCGCCTCGCGCTCGGCCGCCGGCAGGTCGCTGAGGTCGATCACTTGCAGGTCGAATTGGCCGGCCGGCAGCACCTGTTGCAGCGCCTGGCCGTCGCGCTCGAAAAAGCGCGTGCGCAGGGATTCATGGCGTTCGATCAGTTGCTGGAAGCTGGCGCGCAGGGCGTCTTCGTCCAGCTCGCCGCGCAGGCGCAGGCCGCCGGGAATGTTGTAGGCGCTGCTCTGCGGGTCGAGCTGCCAGGTGATCCACAGACGGTTCTGCGCCAGGGACTGGGGCAGTGCCTCGCTGCGCGACAAACTGTTGATGGCGCCCTGGGCCAGGCCGCCGTCCTGTTGCAGTTGCGCCACCTGGGCGGCAAAGGCGCCGAGGGTCGGCGCCTCGAACAGTAGGCGCAGGTTCAGTTCCAGGCCGAGTTCTTCCCGCAGGCGTGCGACGACCTGGGTCGCCGCGATGGAGTTGCCGCCCAGGAGGAAGAAGTGATCGTCGCTCGCCACCTGCTCGACCTGCAGTTGCTCGCGCCAGATACGGCCGATCAGGCCTTGCAGTTCGCTGGTGGCTTCGCGGCTTGCCTCGCCGCTGGCAGCCTGGCGGTCGGGGAGCTTGCTATCAAAGAACTGGGCGTAGCTGTCGAGGCTGCCATCAGCCAGGCGGTTGCGGCAGGCCGAGCGCTGCAGCTTGCCGCTGGACGTCTTGGGCAAGGCGCCGGGGTTGAGCAGGACCACCACGCTCGGCGCTTCCTGGTAGGCCTCGGCCACGGTCTGGCGGATCAGCTTGATCAGCGCCTCGGGCGCGAGGATCTTCTGCACGCTGCGGCTGATTTCCGCGGCGATGCCGATGCCTTCCTGGCCCTGGTCGGTGACGGCGAACGCCGCGACCCGGCCCTTGCGCACCACCTCGACCTCACGCTCGATGGTCTGCTCGATGTCCTGTGGATAAAGGTTGTGCCCGCGCACGATCAGCATGTCTTTCAAGCGGCCGGTGATGAACAGCTCGCCGTCGCGCAGGAAGCCTAGGTCGCCGGTGCGCAACCAGGTCTGGCCGGCGTGCTGGACGAAGGTCTTGGCCGTGGCCTCGGGGTTGCGCCAGTAGCCATGGGCGATGCTCGGGCCGCAGGCCCAGACTTCACCCACCTGATTGTCCGCAAGCTCGACCAGGGTATTGGGCTCGACGATCAGCACCCCATGCTCGGGCTGGCTGCTGCCGCAACTCATCATGGCATTGCCGTTGCCCGGCTCGGCGCGGTTCTGCGCCAGGGCCTGCTCGTCCAGGCGCAGGGCCGGGATGCCCTGGCCGCGGGTGCCGCCGGCGACGAACAGGGTGGCTTCAGCCAAGCCATACGAGGCAAAGAAATTATTCGGGGTGAAACCGCAGGCGGCGAACTTCTCGGCGAAGCGCTCCAGGGTGTCCAGGCGGATCGGCTCGGACCCGGAATAGGCCACGCGCCAGCGGCTCAGGTCGAGGCGCTCCAGGGCCGATTCGCTGACCCGCTCGCTGCACAGGCGGTAGGCGAAGTCCGGGCCGCCGCTGATGGTGCCGCCGTATTCGCTGATCGCCTCCAGCCAGCGCAACGGCCGGCCGAGGAAGTAGGCCGGCGACATCAATACGCAGGGCACGCCGCTGAAGATCGGTTGCAACAGACCGCCGATCAGACCCATGTCGTGGTACAGCGGCAGCCAGCTGACGATCACGTCGTCGGGGTTGAGGTCGATGCCGAAGCCGCGGCGGATCAGCACCTCGTTGGCCACCAGGTTGCCGTGGCTGACCTGCACGCCCTTGGGCAAGGCGGTGGAACCGGAGGTGTACTGCAGGAAGGCGATGTCGTCGCCTTGCAGCTCAATGGCGGTCCAGGCGTCGGCCAGGCTTGCCTCCAGGCTGTCCACGCAGAGCAACTGCGGCGCGTCGGCGCCTTGCAGCTCGTCCATCTGCGCCAGGGAATCGCGCAGCCCGCTGCTGGTCAGCAGCAGCCGCGGCTCGGCGTCGGCGATGATCGAGACCAGCCGCTCCTGGTGATGGCGCCGGCTCGACTCCGGCGGATAGGCCGGCACCGCAATGACCCCGGCGTACAGGCAGGCGAAAAACGCCGCCACATAGTCCGGGCCGCTGGGAAACAGCAGCACCGCGCGATCCCCCAACCCGGCATTGGCCTGCAGGGCCGCGGCGATGGTCCGGGCCCGCAGGTCGAGGTCGCGATAACTGAGGACCACGCTCTGATCCTGCTCTTCGGCAAGAAAGCGCAAGGCCACTTGATCGGGGGTCTGAGCCGCCCGGCGTTGAAGGGCTTGAGCCAGAGTGCTGGGGAGTTCGAACGCGTCCATCATGGGGTTTCCTGCGCGGATTGTGCTTGCACGTAGAGTCGTGGGCCAAGGCCGTGACCGTTACATAAACCTTTGAAAAATAAAGGCCCCTGCCCTCGGTACGAGGCATCTGGAGAGGGTTGTGGCGAGGTTTTCCACCCGGGAACCTTTCTCCAATGAGAACGGATGACGTCTTGAAATAATTAGTCCGCACTCTGCTCTGAAACACCGTCACGCGCTGCGACAACGAGCCGCAGTTCTCACTCTGCACCAAAGGGGTTCATTAATTCTCTTTCTCAATTGACAATCATTATCATTCAACATAATTTGTCGCTCGTTGCGTAGGACGAATCTGATTTTTCAGTCGGACTACTACCCATTTGGCAGCAAGGTGATTTCCATGACGGAACCAGTATCCACAAGCAGGTGCGATTCACCGCTACTCCAGGCTTTTGTCGATAACCGCCTGATCCTGGTCAAGATCGCGGCGCGTATTACCGGCTGCCGCTCCCGCGCCGAAGACGTAGTGCAAGACGCGTTCTTCCGGCTGCAATCGGCGCCGCAGATCACGTCGTCGTTCAAGGCGCAGTTGAGCTACCTGTTCCAGATCGTGCGCAACCTGGCGATCGACCACTACCGCAAGCAGGCGCTGGAACAGAAGTATTCGGGCCCTGAAGAAGAGGGTTTGAATGTGGTCGTGCAGGGTGCGTCGCCGGAAACCGCGCACATCAATTTCTCGACCCTGGAACACATCGCCGATGCGCTGACGGAGCTGCCGAGCCGCACCCGCTACGCCTTCGAGATGTATCGCCTGCACGGCGTGCCGCAAAAGGACATCGCCAAGGAGCTCGGGGTCTCGCCGACCCTGGTGAACTTCATGATCCGCGATGCGCTGGTGCATTGCCGCAAGGTCTCGGGCAACCGCACCGACAGCTACGCCCGCCACTGATCCCCCGCTGCACGCCCCGCCCCTGCTCGCGATAGCCACCCCACACCCGGCGCTACCGCGAACAGGCCCGCTCGCACCCGACCTCCCCCAGCGCCTGACGCCGTTCGCCCCCACGGCCCTGCGCCAGAATCAGCAAGGCCGCGCGCTTGTGGGAAAAATCGAAAGGCCGCTGGCAATGCCGGCAACGCTCCTGAGGGTCCAGTCGCCGATCGCCCGCCTCCGGCTCGTCCAGCCCGGGGTCGAAACCCAGCGAATGCACCAGCGCCGACAACCAGCCGGCCATCCACTCGTCCCCCTGCCCTGCCTGCCCACGCAAGGCCTGCACCTGGCCGCCCGGCGGGGGCGCGCAATCGCTGACAAGGGTTTTCCCGCCGCCCAGCCACAGCGCTTGCGAGCCCGCATCGGCAGCGCAACGGCAGGTATCGGCAATGGCCGCAACGGACAGTGAATCGAGAGAGGACATGGCACGGGCTCAGCGTCATCGGGGTTCAACCAAGTGACGTGAGCCGCGCAGAGAAATTTAGGCCGGCACGGACGAGCCGGCCGCTGGGGTCATTTGGCCGGAGGCATGACCACGATGCGGTAGGGATCGAAGATCTTCAGCAATTCACCGCTGTTACGCAGGCGCCCCAACAGCTGGGCGAAGGCATCGCCCGTGATCGGCGCATTCGGACGAATCAGCGCGTAGTGGTGGTAGACCTGGTCGATCCGGTCCGAGGCGTACAACTGCTGCGCCGTGTCGGTATTGCGCGCGAGGTAATCGCTGAAGTAGGAACGGGTGATCAGCGCGATGTCAGCCCGCCCGCGCAGCACCATCAGCAGGTTGCTGTCATGGGAATAAGTCAGGGTCGCGTTGTAGGTGTCGGCCAGGTACTTGGGGTCGGCATTGAAGTTGGCGAACTCGTAGTGATAACCGCTGAACAGGGCCAGGCGCTTGCCCTTGAGGTCAGCGAAATACTGCTGGTCGCGGCCGGACTCGCGCTGGGCGACGAAGATCTCGGCATCTTCCAGGCCCATGTCGACGCTGGTGTGGGGAATGTCCTGCCAGCCCCAGGCTGGATTCTCGAAAATCGCCATGTCGACGCGGCCTTGCTCGAAGTCGCGGAAACGCCGGGGAATGGAGGTAGGCACCAGCACGAACTGATAGTCGCTTTGCAGGCCGTTCAAGGCCTCCACCAATTGCGGCAGCAACCCGGTGTCGGCGCCCTGCTCGGGACGCACGGTATAAGGCGGAAAATGCGCCGCGCCCACCCGCACCAGCTGCGCGGCGCTGACCGGAAGCACCGTCAGGCTGGCTGCAACCCACAATAGAATTCGTAAAGCCGTCCGCATTGGCGAAGACATCAAGAGCACTCACCTCAAGAGAAAAAAGACAGGGCACTCATTCAAGCTAGGCCGTTTCGCCCGCTTCGACAACTTTGCCCCGGATAATTAATTGCTGGCGCCAGGCCCTCAGCGATCCTTGAGGATCAGGGTCAGGGCCTCCTCGGCCAGTTGCTCGAGGGTCAGGCTGCCGTCGGCGCGGAACCAGGTGGTGGTCCAGGACAGGGCTCCGGTGAGGAAACGCCGGGTAATGAAGACATCGCCCTTGATGAAACCGGCCTGCTTGGCCTCGCCCAGCACCTGCAACCAGATCTGCTCATAGATGTCGCGCAGCGCCAGGACATCGGCCTGACCCTCGGCCGACAACGAACGCCACTCGTAGACCAGCACCGCCATGGCCTCGCCGCTGCCGCCCATGATCGACTGCAGCTCGCAGCGGATCAGCGCCAGCACCCGCTCGCGCACGTTGCTCGCTTCCGCCAGCTCGGCACGCATCAGGGCGGTGTTGTAGTGGATGGTTTCCTCCATCACCGCGCGCAGGATGTCGTCCTTGCTCTTGAAGTGATGAAAGATGCTGCCGGACTGGATGCCCACCGCCCCGGCCAGGTCGCGCACCGTGGTGCGCTCGTAGCCTTTATTGCGAAACAGGTGGGCCGCGGTTTGCAGCAGCTTGCCGCGGGCACTGTCCGGATCGGTCAGTTGTCCGTTGGCGACCAGCTGGCGCATCACCAGCAGAGCTTTATGCTCATCCACGGCTTCTCTCCTACATTCGCTCGATCGTTATGCGGCGCAGCCCGCTGAAACAGGGAGGTTGCGCGCGCAATTTAAGCCCGCGGGGGCGACCAAGCAAGCGCTTGGGAATAAGATATTTCCGGCGTTTACAAACCAAGCGCTTGCTTGGTAGTCTCGCCCGCAGTGCTTTCGGCCTGTCTTTAATAACGTGTCTTCCACAAAGAGCCCCGTCATGACCAAGACCCTCCGCATCGGCTGTGCCAGCGCCTTCTGGGGCGACACCTCGAGCGCCGCCGCGCAGCTGGTGCAAGGCGGCCGCCTGGATTACCTGGTGTTCGACTACCTGGCCGAGATCACCCTGTCGATCATGGCCGGCGTCCGGATGAAGGACCCCAACGCCGGCTACGCCACGGATTTCGTCGAGGTGCTGGGCCCGCTGCTGGGCGAGATCGCGCGGCAGGGCATCCGGGTCATCAGCAACGCCGGCGGGGTCAATCCACAGGCCTGCGCCGCGGCCCTGCAAGTGGCCTGCGACCAGGCCGGGGTGCCCTTGAAAATCGCCGTGCTGCTGGGCGACGACCTGCAACCGCAATTCAAACAACTGAGCGGCGCCGGCATTCATGAAATGTTCACCGGGGCGCCGCTGCCGCCCCTGTGCGTGTCCACCAACGCCTACCTCGGCGCGCCGGGGATAGTCGAAGCCCTGAAGCTGGACGCGGACATCGTCATCACCGGCCGCGGGGTCGACAGCGCGGTGGTCAGCGCCGCGCTGGTGCATGAATTCGGCTGGTCCTGGCACGACTACGACAAGCTGGCCCAGGCCGCCCTCGCCGGGCATATCATCGAATGCGGCGCCCAGTGCACCGGCGGCAACTTCACCGACTGGCGCGACGTGCCGGACTACGAACACATCGGCTTTCCCATAGTCGAGGTCGGCGCCGACGGCCAGTTCGTGGTCAGCAAGCCCGAAGGTTCGGGCGGGCTGGTGACACCGCTGACCGTCGGCGAACAGCTGCTCTACGAGATCGGCGACCCGCGGGCCTACCTGCTGCCGGACGTGGTCTGCGACTTCAGCCAGGTCAAGCTGCACCAACAGGGCAAGCACGCGGTCAGCGTGCACGGCGCCAAGGGCCTGCCGCCCACCGGCCAGTACAAGGTCAGCGCCACCTATCCGGACGGTTTCCGCTGTACGGCAAGCTGCCTGATCGCCGGCATCGACGCCGTGGCCAAGGCGCGCCGGGTCAGCCAGGCGATCATCGACAAGACCGCGGAAATGTTCGGCCAGCGCGGCTGGGCGCCCTACAGCGAAGTCAATATCGAGCTGCTCGGCAGCGAAGCCACCTACGGCCCCCACGGTCAGCGCCAGGACAGCCGCGAAGTGGTGATCAAGCTCGCCGTGCGCCATCCGGACAAACGCGCGCTGCTGCTGTTTTCCCGAGAGATCGCCCAGGCCGCCACCGGCATGGCCCCGGGGCTGACCGGCATTGTTGGCGGCCGGCCCACGGTGTATCCGCTGATCCGCCTGTTTTCGTTCCTGATCGACAAGAACGCCTGCACCCTGGACGTCGAGCTGGCCGGCCAGCGCCACCGGGTCGAACTGCCCGAACTCGACCGCCTCGACTCCAACGCCCTGCCCGCCCCCCATGCCGTGCCCAGGCCCACCGGTCGCGCCGATGCCAGCGTCCCTCTGGTCAAGCTGGCGGTGGCGCGCTCCGGCGACAAGGGCAACCACAGCAATATCGGGGTCATGGCCCGGGCTCCCGAGTACCTGCCGTGGATCGCCGAGGCCCTGACTCCCGAGGTCGTGGTGGACTGGATGAGCCACGTGCTGGACCCGGTGCACGGCCGGGTCGCGCGCTGGTACCTGCCCGGCAGCCACAGCCTGAATTTCCTGCTGGAAAACGCCCTCGGTGGCGGCGGCGTCGCCAGCCTGCGCATCGACCCGCAAGGCAAGGCCTTCGCCCAGCAATTGCTGGAAATCCAGATCCCGGTGCCGCAGAGCATCTTTGATGCCGTTAACTGAAGGATGACTGCCGTGGCTTATGACTCGATTTTCAAACCCGACCTGTTCGCCGGCCAGACCATCATTGTCACCGGCGGCGGCAGCGGCATCGGGCGTTGCACCGCCCATGAACTGGCAGCCCTCGGCGCCCATGTGCTGCTGGTGGGGCGCAAGGCGGACAAGCTTGAGAAGGTCGCTGCCGAGATCGCCGAAGACGGCGGCCGGGCCAGCGGGCATGCCTGCGATATCCGCGACGAGGAGGCGGTCAAGGCCCTGGTCGGCGAGCTGATCCGCGAGCACGGACCGCTGCACGGCCTGGTCAACAACGCCGGCGGGCAGTACCCGGCGCCCCTGGCCTCGATCAATCAGAAAGGGTTCGAGACCGTGCTGCGCACCAACCTGGTGGGCGGTTTTCTCATGGCCCGGGAAGTCTTCAACCAGTCCATGAGCAAGCACGGCGGCAGCATCGTCAACATGCTTGCCGACATGTGGGGCGGCATGCCCGGCATGGGCCACTCCGGCGCCGCCCGTTCGGGGATGGACAATTTCACCAAGACCGCCGCCTTCGAATGGGGCCACGCCGGGGTGCGGGTCAATGCCGTGGCGCCGGGCTGGATCGCCTCCAGCGGCATGGACACCTACGAAGGCGCGTTCAAGGCGGTGATCCCGACCCTGCGCGAACATGTGCCGCTCAAGCGTATCGGCACCGAATCGGAGGTCAGCGCCGCCATCGTCTTCCTGCTCAGCCCGGCGGCGGCCTTCATCAGCGGCAGCACCCTGCGCATCGACGGCGCCGCCAGCCTCGGCAACCGCGCCTGGCCGCTGCACAAGGCGGCCCACAGCCAGTCCTACAACGGCTTCCACCGCGCCTACCTGCCGGATGTGCTCAAGGCCGACTCACTCAAGGACGGGGAGTAAAACATGCCAGTCCTCCACTCCCAGCTCGATCCGCACAGCCCGCAATTCCTGCAGAACCGCGAAGCCCTGCTCGCGGGCCTGGCACAGGTCCGCCAACTGGAGCAGAACCTGCTGGCCAAGGCCGCCGAGGCCAAGGCCAAATTCGACAAGCGTGGGCAACTGCTGCCCCGCGAACGCCTCAACTTGCTGCTGGACCCCGGCGCGCCCTTCCTCGAACTGGCGGGCCTGGCCGGCTACAAGCTGCACGACGACAAAGACGGCAGCCAAGCCGGCGGCGGGCTGATCGCCGGCATCGGCTATGTCTGCGGCGTGCGGGTGCTGGTGGTGGCCAACAACAGCGCGATCAAGGGCGGCACCATTTCCCCCAGCGGCCTGAAGAAGTCCCTGCGCCTGCAGCAGATCGCCATGGAAAACAAACTGCCGGTGGTGACCCTGGCCGAAAGCGGCGGCGCCAACCTCAATTACGCGGCGGAGATCTTCGTCGAAGGCGCGCGCAGCTTCGCCAACCAGGCGCGCATGTCGGCCATGGGCCTGCCACAGATCACCGTGGTGCACGGCTCGGCCACCGCCGGCGGGGCCTACCAGCCGGGGTTGTCGGACTACGTGGTGGTGGTGCGCGGCAAGGCCAAGCTGTTTCTCGCCGGGCCGCCGCTGCTCAAGGCCGCCACCGGCGAGGTGGCCACCGACGAGGAACTGGGCGGCGCCGAAATGCATGCCCAGGTGGCCGGGACCGCCGAGTACCTGGCGGAAAACGACGCTGACGGCGTGCGGATCGTGCGTGAGATTGTCGCCGCCCTGCCGTGGAATGCCCGGCTGCCGCTGCAGCCGCCCCGCCCTTATGCGGAGCCGCTGTACCCCATCGACGAGCTGTTGGGGTTGATCCCCGACGATCCGAAAAAGCCCTATGACGCCCGGGAAATCGTCGCGCGCATTGCCGACGGCTCGAACTTCCTCGAATTCAAGGGCGAGTTCGATCAACAGACCCTGTGCGGCCACCTACAGATCCAGGGGCGCCCCTGCGGCTTTATCGGCAACAACGGGCCGATCACCCCGCAAGGCGCGAGCAAGGCGGCGCAGTTCATTCAGTTGTGCGACCAGAGCGACACGCCGCTGCTGTTTTTCCACAACACCACCGGCTTCATGGTCGGCACCGAGTCGGAACAGCAAGGCGTGATCAAGCACGGTTCCAAGCTGATCCAGGCGGTGGCCAATGCCCGGGTGCCAAAGCTGACGATCGTGGTCGGCGGTTCCTACGGTGCCGGCAACTACGCCATGTGCGGCCGCGGCCTGGACCCGCGCTTCATCTTCGCCTGGCCCAACAGCCGTACCGCGGTAATGGGCGGCGCCCAGGCCGGCAAGGTGCTGCGCATCGTCACCGAAGCCAAGCATGCCAAGCAGGGCCAGGCCGCCGACCCGCAGATGCTGGATATGCTGGAACAGGTCACCGCGCAGAAACTCGACAGCCAGTCCACGGCCTTGTACGGCAGCGCCAACCTGTGGGACGACGGCCTGATCGACCCCCGGGATACCCGGACCCTGCTCGGCTATCTGCTGGATATCTGCCACGAGGCGCAAGTGCGTCAGCTACACCCCAACAGCTTCGGCGTCGCGCGGTTCTGACAGGGGCAACAGGGTTCAGGGATTGCGTCACTCAACTTGAGGAGAACGATAAAAATGATCTTCACCCAGGAACATGAAGAACTGCGGCGCACGGTGCGCAACTTCGTCGAGCGCGAGATCAACCCCCATGTCGAGGAATGGGAAAGGGCCGGTCGTTTTCCGATCCACGAGATCTTCCGCAAGGCCGGCGCGCTGGGCCTGCTGGGCATCTCCAAGCCGGAACAGTTCGGCGGCATGGGCCTGGACTACAGCTATTCGATAGTCGCCGCCGAAGAGTTCGGCACCATTCATTGCGGCGGCATCCCGATGTCCATCGGCGTGCAGACCGACATGTGCACCCCGGCCCTGGCGCGCTTCGGCTCCGACGAGCTGCGCGAAGAATTCCTGCGCCCGGCCATCAGTGGGGAAATGGTCGGCTGCATCGGCGTCTCCGAAGTCGGTGCCGGCTCGGACGTGGCCGGGCTCAAGACCACGGCGCGCAAGGACGGCGACGACTATGTGATCAACGGCAGCAAGATGTGGATCACCAACTCCCCCAGCGCCGACTTCATCTGCCTGCTGGCCAACACCTCGGACGACAAGCCCCACGTCAACAAGTCGCTGATCATGGTGCCGATGCACAGCCCCGGCGTCAGCCTCAGCCCGCACCTGGACAAGCTCGGCATGCGCAGCTCGGAAACCGCCCAGGTGTTTTTCGACAATGTGCGCGTGCCCCAGCGCTATCGCATCGGCCACGAAGGCGCCGGCTTCATGATGCAGATGCTGCAGTTCCAGGAAGAGCGGCTGTTCGGCGCGGCCAACATGATCAAGGGCCTGGAGTACTGCGTCGACAGCACCATCGACTACTGCAAGGAGCGCCAGACCTTCGGCAGCGCACTGATCGACAACCAGGTGATCCACTTCCGCCTGGCGGAGCTGTCGACCGAAATCGAATGCCTGCGGGCCCTGGTGTACCAGGCCACCGAGCAGTACGTGCGGGGCCAGGACGTCACCCGCCTGGCGTCCATGGCCAAGCTCAAGGCCGGGCGCCTGGGCCGCGAAGTCAGCGACAGCTGCCTGCAATACTGGGGCGGTATGGGCTTCATGTGGGACAACCCGGTGGCCCGCGCCTACCGCGACGTGCGCCTGGTGTCGATCGGCGGCGGCGCCGACGAAATCATGCTGGGTATCATCTGCAAACTCATGGGCATCCTGCCGGGGAAACGCAAATGAGCCGCTTGCCCGCCTGCGAAACCCTGTTGCTGGCGCCCCGCGGCGGCGTCCTGCACATCACCCTCGACCGCCCGGACAGCCGCAATGCCATGAGCCTGCAGATGGTTGCCGAACTGCGCGCGGTGCTGGCGGCGGTGCGCGATGACCGCAGCATTCGCGCCCTGGTCCTGAGCGGTGCCGGCGGGCACTTCTGCGCCGGCGGCGACCTGAAGGACATGGCCAATGCCCGCGCCCAGGGCGCCAGCGCCTACCGTGAACTGAACCGGGCCTTTGGCAGCCTGCTGGAAGAGGCCCAGCACATTCCGCAGGTGCTGATCGCGGTGTTGCAAGGCGCGGTGCTGGGCGGTGGCTTCGGCCTGGCCTGCGTCAGCGATATCGCCATGGCCGACCATCAGGCGCAGTTCGGCCTGCCGGAAACCAGCCTCGGTCTGCTGCCGGCGCAAATCGCCCCGTTCGTGGTCAAGCGTATCGGCCTGACCCAGACCCGCCGGCTGGCGCTGACCGCCGCGCGTTTCGATGGCATTGAAGCCGAGCGCCTGGGCCTGGTGCACTTTGTCGAAGACAGCCCGCAGGCCCTGGCCGAACGCCTGGATGAAGTGCTGGCCCATGTGCTGTGCTGCGCCCCCGAGGCCAATGCCGCGACCAAGGCGCTGTTGCTGGCCAGCACCGAGGAACCGCTGGCACCCTTGCTCGACCGCGCCGCGGAGCAGTTCAGCGCCGCCGTCACGGGCGCGGAAGGCATCGAAGGCACCATGGCCTTCGTGCAGAAACGCAAACCGGCGTGGGCGTCATGAATTGCTCGCGATAAATCCGCCAAGCCACCACCGACTTCAGGAACCTGCCCCATGCCCGCCTTCAACAAGATCCTGATCGCCAACCGCGGTGAAATCGCCTGCCGCATCCAGCGCACCGCCCAAGCCCTGGGTTATCGCACCGTGGCGGTGTTCAGCGATGCCGACGCCGAGGCGCTGCATGTGCGGATGGCCGACGAGGCGGTACGTATCGGCCCGGCGGCGGTGCAGCAGTCCTATTTGAATATCCCGGCGATTCTCGACGCGGCCCGGCGCACCGGCGCCGATGCCTTGCATCCCGGCTACGGCTTTCTGTCGGAGAACGCCGAATTCGCCAGCGCCTGCGCGGCCGCCGGCATCACCTTTATCGGTCCCGGCGCCGAGGCCATCGAACTGATGGGCAGCAAGCGCCTGTCCAAGCTGGCGATGCTCGCCGCGGGCGTACCCTGCATCGCCGGCTATCAGGGCGCGGAACAGGACGACGCCACCCTGCAACGGGAGGCCGAACGCATCGGCTACCCGCTGATGATCAAGGCCAGCGCCGGTGGCGGCGGCCGCGGCATGCGCCTGGTGCAAGGGGCCGATGAACTGCTGGCCCAGGTGCGCACCGCCCGCTCGGAGGCCCTGCACGCCTTTGGCAGCGACGAGTTGATCCTGGAGCAGGCGCTGCTCGAACCGCGGCATGTGGAAATCCAGGTGTTCGGCGACCACCACGGGCGGCTGATCTACCTGGGCGAGCGCGACTGTTCGATCCAGCGCCGGCATCAGAAAGTGGTCGAGGAAGCGCCCTGCCCGGTGCTGACCGCCGAGCTGCGCCAGGCCATGGGCGAGGCGGCGCTCAAGGCGTGCCGGGCGGTGAATTATGTCGGGGCCGGTACCGTGGAGTTTCTGCTCGATACCCGGGGCCGCTTCTATTTTCTGGAAATGAACACCCGGCTGCAGGTCGAACACCCGGTCACCGAAATGATCACCGGGCTGGACCTGGTGGCCCTGCAACTGCAGGTGGCCGCCGGGCAGCCGCTGCCCCTGCGCCAGGACCAGGTGGAACTCAAGGGGCATGCCATCGAAATGCGCCTGTATGCCGAGGACCCGGCGCAGGGCTTCCTGCCGCAAACCGGGCAGGTACGACGCTGGGAACCGGCGCTGGGCCCCGACGTGCGCATCGATCACGGCCTGCTGGAGGGCCAGGACGTCAGCCCGTTCTACGACCCGATGCTGGGCAAGCTGATCGCCCATGGCGCCACCCGCGAAGAAGCGCGGCGCAAGCTGTTGCGGGCGGTCGAGGACTCGGTACTGACGGGGGTGGCGAGCAACCAGAAGCTGTTGGCGAACCTGCTGCGCCATCCCGGTTTTGTCAGCGGTGAATTCAGCACCGCCTTTATCGCCGAACATTTCGCCGACGACTCCAGCTTGAGCCCGCAACCACCCAGCGGCAGCGAACTGGCCCTGGCCGCGGCGCTGTTCTATCACCATGCGGCCCAACCCCATGGCGCGGCGCTGGCCGGCTGGCGCAACAACGCCAGCGTGCCGCTGAGCTATCGCCTGGGTTGCCCGGAAACCGCCTGGAATCTTGAGCTGAATCACCAGGAAGCCGGAACGCTGCGGATTCGACACGCCGACGAATGCTTCGAGGTGCAGCTGCTGGACGCCGACGGCCGTTGGGCCTCGGCCGCCATCGACGGCATCCGCCGCCGCTACGCCTATACCCTGGAAGCCGGGCAGCTCTGGCTCTTCACCCGGCCCGGCAGCCTGCATCTGCAGGACCTGACCCACGCCCCGATCGCCAGCCAGGCCAGTGCCCACAGCGGCACGCTCAGGGCACCTATGGACGGGGCCATCGTCGACGTGCTGGTCAGCGAGGGCGCGACGGTCAGCAAGGGGCAACTGCTGCTGGTCCTGGAGGCCATGAAAATGGAGCATCCGCTGAAGGCCGGGATCGATGGTGTGATCACGCGGCTGCAGGTCGACCTCGGCGACCAGGTGAAAAACCGCCAGGTGCTGCTGGAGGTGGAATAAGCCGCTAGGCGGATACGCCGGGTTTGGCTACCCTCAAGCCTTATCGGGACGTTGACGCTGGAGCCTGTAATGCCCCACTGGTTGGTAATTGATCTGGAAGCCACCACGGATGAAGGAGGCTGGCCGGTGACCGACATGGAAATCATCGAGATCGGCGCCACCCTGGTCAACCGCGAAGGGCGTGAAATGGATCATTTCCAGCGCTTCGTGCGGCCGCTGCGGCGGCCGATGCTGACCCCCTTCTGCCGTGAACTGACCCACATCACCCAGGCCCAGATCGACGGCGCCCAGCCGTTGAGCGAGGTCTGGCCGCTGTTCGAACGCTGGCTGGGCCAGCATCATGGGCGCCTGGAAGGCTGGGCCAGCTGGGGCGACTATGACCGCAAGCAGCTGCTGCAAGAGTGGCAACGCTCTCAACTGCACAGCGTCCTCGCCCAGTTGCCGCACATGAACCTCAAGCAACGCTTCGCCAAGGCGCGCCGCCTCGAGCGCCCGCTGGGCCTGAACGGCGCGCTGCAACTGGCCGGGCTGCAGTTCAGCGGCCAGCAGCATCGCGCCCTGGAAGATGCCCGCAATACAGCGCGTTTATTGCCGCTGATTCTTCCTGGCTGATCCTTGAGCGCAACAGGTGACGCCCCCGAAGGCCTTGTGCATACTGGCCGGCCTTTTTGACCCCTTTTTGAGGAATCGCCCATGTTTAAAGTCAACGAGTACTTCGACGGCACCGTCAAGTCGATTGCCTTCGGCACGGCCGAAGGTCCAGCCACCATCGGCGTCATGGCTCCGGGCGAATACGAGTTCGGCACTGCACAACGGGAAATCATGCACGTGGTGTCCGGCGCCCTGACCGTCAAGCTGCCGGGCAGCAGCGAGTGGGAAACCTTTGCCGCCGGCAGCCAGTTCAACGTACCGGCCAACAGCAAGTTCCAGCTCAAGGTCGCCGTCGACACCGCCTACCTGTGCGAATACCGCGGCTGATCCCTCCGGGGAACGGCTGACCGGCAACAAAAAATGCCCGTATCTCGCGATACGGGCATTTTCGTTTCAGCGCCGCCGACTATTCCAGCACGGTAACCGGCATGCCGACTTCCAGCCGGCTACTACCATCGTTCACCAGGTTCTGCCCGAACATAGCCCCCTCCTCTTGCGCCCGATACTGCTGCAGCGTAGCCAGCGGTTCCCGATCGGCGCTGCGCTCGCCGGTCTGCGGATCGATGGTGGTGAGGATGCAACGCGCACACGGCTTGACCACCCGGAACTCGAGATCGCCAATGCGGATGCGCTTCCAGCCATCTTCGGCAAAGGCCGGGAAGCCCTCGATCACCAGATTGGGGCGAAAGCGCAGCATCTCCAGCGGACGGCCGACACGACTGGAAAGGTCTTCCAGGGACGATTCGCCAATCAGCAACAGCGGAAAGCCGTCGGCAAAGGCCACCTGATCGTCATCCTTGCCGTAGCCGGCCTGGGTGGTACGTGCACGGTCCAGGGGAACCTGGACCAGACGGGTCGGCTTGCCGACGAAATCACTCAACCAGGCATGGGCCTCGTCACCGGCATCCGGCACCCGCAGGGTGTCACGCCAGATGGTCACCCCACGCAAGGGCGCATCCGCGCCAGGCAAGGGCACATCGAGGGAGGGGTAACCGGGCGCGCTGAGGGTCAGCCCACCCTCGGCGTTCCACAACGCCGACAGCTGGCTCATATGCGGCACCGCGCGCTGGGTCAGGAAACGCCCGCTGGGTTCGTCGACCAGCATCCAGCGTCGGTCCCCTTCCAGCCCCAGCTTGTCCAGTGCGACCTGTTGCAAGGACTCCCCCCTGCCGGACTTCAAGGGGTATCGATAAAGCGCGCTGAGACGCATGGCCAGCTCCCTGTTTGCAAAAAAGCAACCTTATACGAGCCGACCCGCGAATCAAAGAAACACCTGCGCCGCAGACATCACTGCGGCGGTAATGCCCCTCAGACGGGAGCTTCGTCCAGGACCAGACGCTGGCGCACCACGTCGACCAGCTTGTCCGGCTGGAACTTGGAGAGGAAGTTGTCGCAACCGACCTTCTTCACCATCGACTCGTTGAAGCTGCCGGACAACGACGTATGCAGCACCACATAAAGGCCACGCAGGCGCGGGTCGTTGCGGATTTCGGTGGTCAGGCGATAGCCGTCCATTTCCGGCATCTCGGCGTCGGTGAACACCATCAGCAGCTTATCGGTCATGTCGACGCCGGTATCGGCCCAGGCCTTGAGCATCTTCAAGGCCTTCAGGCCGTCGCTGGCGATGTGCATCTTCACCCCCAACTGGCCCAGGGTGTCGCGCAGTTGCGACAGGGCCACGTTGGAGTCGTCCACCAGCAGCACTTCACGGCCGCGGGCACGTTCGAGCAGCGGATCGTCGAGCTTGTCACGCGACACCTTGGCGTTGTACGGGACGATTTCGGCGAGGACTTTTTCCACGTCGATGATCTCGACCAGTTGATCGTCGACCTTGCTGATCGCCGTCAGGTAATGCTGGCGCCCGGCGCTGGTCGGTGGCGGCAGGATGGCTTCCCAGTTCATGTTGACGATGCGGTCGACACCGCCCACCAGGAAAGCCTGCACCGAGCGGTTGTACTCGGTGACGATAATGGTGCTGTTCGGACCTGGAACCAGCGGCCGCATGCCGATCGCCTGGGACAGGTCGATGACCGGCAGCGTCTGCCCCCGCAGGTTGACCACCCCACAGACGAAAGGATGGCGCTGGGGCATCAGCGTCAGCTTCGGCAATTGCAGGACTTCCTGCACCTTGAACACGTTGATTGCAAACAACTGTCGCCCGGCCAGACGGAACATGAGGATTTCCAGGCGATTCTCACCCACCAGCTGCGTGCGTTGATCTACCGTGTCGAGAATGCCGGCCATGTAATGACTCCTGGGCTTGTTCTGATGAATTCACTAACGAGGGTTATCGGCGGAATTCGCCGAATCTTGACCCGCTTACAAAATGCCACGCAAAGGCATTGATGTCACATTAACATCATGCTTTACTGGCTTCGCGACTTCATCCGCTCAAACTCACCCGGCGTGACCTTAATTTCGACGCCGGGTTCCCCTGTATAAGGGAATCCCCTAGCAACAATCAGGACCGACCTGATATTCGCAATATCCAATAGCCATTAATGTGACGCCATTCTCATTGCATGAATGGAGTCAGGCTTTTGTTTGTGATCGCAGGAAGATGGCCTGGTGCCCTTTCGAGCCCTACCGCCTCCGCTGTCCAAGCGTTGCCGCCGCTACTCCGTGGCCGGCGTGCCGCCGGCTGCAGTTCCACTGCACTCTGGCAAGTCGGACTAAACCCACCTGAGCCGTCCTCGTTTACCAAGAACCAATCAGATTCGTCCTATATCCCACGGCATAACCGGCGTACTACCTTACAGCCGCTCACAAAACGCACCATTCCATCATCTGACGTGGCGTCGTGGAGACAAGCATGTTGATCGACGATAAAGAGTGGCACCTGTCATCTGACTTTCTGCTCGAGGCAGAAGCCCTGCTGGCCAAGTCGGTGGAGTGCCTGAACCATCTCAATCTGATCAGGAACGATCAGGACGCAATCGATTGCATGCTGTCCACCCTGCTCAAGCTTGCCGAGAAAACCGACGCGCTGGCGCTGTGCTGCACCGCTGAATTCTCGCGCCAGGTTCATGCCTTGCTGGATCACTCCCACCCTTATCCGGACATGAACGAGCAGCTCCTCGGCACCCTCAGGGATTGCTTCACCCTGATGGCCTGGCATCTCGAACTCGTCGACCCCATTACCGGCCAACTGAACCTCGACAACAACGAGCAGGCCACGCTCATCGAATCCCTCGCCGTGCAAATCGACCCGCAGCACGCGCCCCTGTCCTGCCAGCCGCCTTCGTTTAACGTTTTTTCAATCGCCAAGAGAAACGCGTAAGAAAAGCCCGTGGTTAATCCATAACTTCGGGCGCTGGAAGTATTGTTGTATTGACCCGCATCATGTCGTTATTCAATATTTCATGCCTGTTAACGACAAAGCCAATTAGCACAATTAAATAATACCGACATCAAGTGTTTGGACTTCCCCCTGCCCGTTGGCTCAAGGCGGGATACCATCAGTGTTTCAGCGTGGCCAGTTAAAACAAGCAAACCGGAACATACGTTCCAGAAGGCAATATTCCTGACCAACTGGACATATATGGAGACGCGACCAACGGTAGCTAAAGTGATACTATGCCCGCCACTCGACGATGCACTTAATGGCAATGTGATTGCAGATTGATCCTGTTACACACCGAACCCGTGCAAGACTTGCTCACAACGACATAGACCGCGTTAATTGAAGTCGCCTACTCAAACAATACCGTTTTCCAAACAGGGGCCTGTCAGTCGCCTTGACCGGTCTCCCCGCAGTGAACACTCATTGGCTCCATCTGCTATGTACGCCAGCCTCAAGTCAATCGCCACCTGGCTTCGATCCCGGAAAACACTGCGCTGGCTCAACCTGTTGCTGTGCTCAGGCTCGGTAATTGGAAACCTGGCCGCCTACTGGCTGTCGACTACCTTTCCCCTGAGCCTGCTGATCCTGAATCTGGCGGCCCTGGCCAGTGTCTGGGCCTACTACGGCGACTCGCGCAAATCGATCAAGTTCCAGCCCCAGGAACTGGCGGAGCGCTTGTTGGAAGTACAGGAAAACGAGCGCCATCGACTCAGTCGGGAACTGCATGACGATATCGGCCAGTTGCTGACGGCCGCCAAGTTGCAAAGCGAATGGTTGAAGCGCCGCCTGCCCGAAGACCTGCAGCAGCACTGCACGGCACTCCACAGCACACTGGAAGAAACCCTGACCAAGGTGCGCGACGTATCGGCGATTCTCAAGCCGCGGCAACTGGCCAGCCTGGGCCTGGAAGCCAGCCTGCGGGCCCACTTGCTGAAAACCCTGGAAAACACCTCGGTGCACTGGAGCCTGGAATGCAAGCAAGGGCTCGCGGGCATCCCCGAGGAGATGGCGGTGGCGGCCTTTCGTATCACCCAGGAAGCCGTCACCAACATGCTGCGTCACGCCCAGGCGAATAACCTGCTGGTACGCCTGCAACGCCTGCCCGAAGGGCTGTCACTGTTTATCAGCGACGATGGCCTGGGGTTTTCCCCGGTCGCCAATCCGGGCGAACAGGGCCAGCGCGGCATGGCGGGCATGTCGGAAAGAATCGCGCAACTGGGTGGAACCCTGAAGGTTTCCAGCCAGCCCGACCAGGGCACACAAATCGAAGCACTTTTCCCCTGGGCCCCTCGCGCACTCGAACGGGCCAGTACGAATAAGGTTTTACATTGACCTGCAACTTACTTCTGGTGGATGACCACTCGCTCATCAGGGCCGGCGTGCGTGCCCTGGTCATGGACATTCCTGGCTATGCCGTGACCGGCGAAGCCAATGATGGCGCGCAGTTGCTGGAAATGGTCGAGAAGCTGTCTCCGGACATCATCCTGCTGGACATTTCCATGCGGGACGTCAGCGGCCTCGAAGCCCTGAAGAAACTCAAGGTCGTGCGCCCGCAAAGCAAGGTGCTGATCCTTTCGATGCACACCGACCCGGCCCTGATCATGCAGGCCCTGGAGTCTGGAGCGCACGGTTATCTGCTCAAGGACACCACCGCCAACGAACTCGAGCATGCGCTCGACGCCTTGCGCAACAACGAGCGCTACCTCAGCCCGGCCATTGCCCATACGGTGATCAACCAGGCGCTGATCCGTGTGCAGAAACCTCATCCAGAGCCCGTCGACACCCATAACCTGACCGCGCGCCAGCTAGAGATCCTGCGCCTGATCGTGCGCGGCAAATCGACCCGGGAAATCGCCCACGGGCTGGGCCTGAGCATCAAGACCGTGGAAACCCACCGCTCGCAGATCATGAAGCGCCTGCAGATCTACGATGTGGCCGGCCTGGTCCTCTTTGCCGTCCGCGAACAGATCATCAGCCTCGACGATTAACACGCCAGGCTCCACTCCTGCCAGCAGAGGGTCCTTGAAGGATGTTGACCCTCGCCCCGCGCCCTCTCCCCCCGAAAAAACCGACCGCCACGGGATCAATGTGCCTCTCTCAGGCCCACTGCTGACGGGTCGGTAACTTTTCTGACCAAAGATTGAGAATCACCTGAATTGACCCCTGACAACCAATCAAGGAATGTTCAGGGCAGGCGAACAACGCCTCAAAAACAGGGAAACGAAAGACCATGGATGACAAGAAATGCTTTGAAGGCTCGAACTCCAGGCTCAATCGGCTTGAAGGGAGCATCCTGCTGAGCACGGGTAAACACCCGGAACTGAGTGCCCATCAAGCAGGCTCCCACGAGCACGAACATCAGCCCGATAGCCGTCTTCATACCTGGCTCAAAAAACTCGCATGGGTAGTGGCCTATGCCGGGTTTCTATCGGCGCTGCTGTCCTGGGGCCTGAACAGCCGTTTTGGCCTGCTGATTCTTTTACTGCTGCGTTGATGGCCGGGGCCTGGAGGATGGGCCCGGCCACACCGACCAGGTCCGCCTCCCCTGGCGTCAGCCCAGGACTTCGCTCAACGGAATGAAGTTGACCCAATCACCCTCGGCCAGCATTCGCCCTTCCAGCACCTCGACCAAGCCTTCCGCCCAGGCGGCACTGCGCAGGACGCCGGAACTCTGGTTGCGATAGATCACGGCCTTGCCCTGCTCCAGACGGCCACGCAGGTATTCACGTCGATTCCCTGGCTTCGGCCAGGTAAACCCGGCAGGCACCCGGAACTGCAAAGGCTGCAGCTCTTTTACCCCCTGGCGCCGCAAAATATACGGTCGGGCCAACAGGGCAAAGGTCACCAGCGTCGAAGCCGGATTACCGGGCAGGCCGATCACCGGCACACCGCGGAAGTGCCCAAAGGTCAGCGGCTTACCCGGCTTGATCGCCAGCTTCCAGAGGGCCAGCTCACCCTCTTCTCTCAGGGCGATGCCGAGGAAGTCAGCCTCGCCCACCGAGACACCGCCGGTGGACAGGATCAGATCCACATCCGCCAACTCGGCAAGGCGCTGTCGGGTCATGGGCAGATCGTCCGGCAGGATTCCACCGTCGATCACCTCGCAGCCCAGTCGCTGCAACCAACTGCACAGCAGGACCCTATTGCTGTTGTAGATCTGCCCCGGGCCGAGTGCCTGCCCAGGCTCTACCAGTTCATCGCCGGTGGAGAGCACGGCGACCCGCACCCGGCGCACCACCTCCAGCTCCGCACGCCCCAACGAAGCCGCCAGCCCCAGCTCGATCGGCCCCAACTGCGTACCCGCCACCAGCACACACTCGCCGACCGTGGTTTCCTGGCCTTGGGGGCGAATGTTCTGCCCCGGGCGGAGCGGCTCGGTAAAAGAGACCCGCTCATCGAGCTGAACCTGTGCGTTTTCCTGCATTTCCACGCAGTCAGCCCCCGCCGGGACCGGGGCGCCAGTGAATATGCGCGCGCAAGTGCCAGACGCCAAAGGCTCGGGTGCCTGCCCGGCGAAGATCTTCTGGCTGACCGCAAGGGGCTCGCCGGTCCAGTCCTCGGCACGCAAGGCATAACCGTCCATGGCACTGTTCGGCCAGGGCGGAAGATCCAGGGTGGAGATCAAGTCGTCGGCCAATACCCGCCCTTGAGCCGCCGCCAACGGCAGCCGCTCATGCTCGAGGATGGGCGCAGCCTCGGCCATCTCCAGCAAACGGGCCAGGGCCACCTCGACCGGCATCAAGGCACCGGTCTTGCCCGGCTTACCCACGGGATTCACAAGGCGCTGCCTGTTTCAGGTGGGCGACGAAATTGCACGGGCGATGCCGCGCGTCCAACTGCTCGGCCAGGATGCCGTCCCAACCGGTACGCACAGCGTTGGTCGAACCCGGCAGGCAGCACACCAGCGTGCCATTGGCCAGGCCGGCCAGGGCGCGGGATTGCACAGTGGAGGTGCCGATATCGGCCACCGAGATCTGACGGAACAACTCGCCAAAACCGTCGACCTGCTTGTCCAGCAGGCAAGACACGGCTTCCGGGGTGCTGTCACGGCCAGTGAAACCGGTGCCGCCAGTGATCAGCACCACCTGCACCAGATCGTCGGCGATCCAGGTCGCCACTTGTGCGCGAATCTTGTAGAGATCGTCCTTGAGCAGGATGCGCGCGGCCAGGTTATGGCCAGCAGCGTTCAGGCGATCGACGAAGACCTGGCCGGACGTATCGGTCTCCAGGGTCCGGGTATCACTGACAGTCAGTACCGCAATGTTCAGCGGTACGAAAGGTACATCAGCCTTGGCTTTCATAGGCTCGATCCAGTTGTAGGAGAAACGGCCCGGTGTTATATCACAGCCCTCTCTTTGACCGCCCCTGTGGAGACGTGCCATGACCCCGCTTGCAGACTTGCCACCCTGCTCCATTCTGCTCCTGGCGGGTGGGCGTGGCCAACGCATGGGCGGCCGGGACAAGGGGCTGATCGAGTGGCAGGGCCAGCCCTTGATCACTCACCTGCATCGGCTGACCCGCGGCCTGAGCGATGACCTGATCATTTCCTGCAATCGCAATCGGGAACAGTACGCGCCTTACGCCGATCAATTGGTGCAGGACGACAGCACCGACTTCCCGGGGCCGCTGGCCGGCATCCGGGCCGGGCTTGCCGTCGCCCGGCATCCCTGGATGCTGGTATTGCCCTGCGATGTGCCACGCATCGATGCCCCCCTGCTCGAAGCCATGCGCCAGGCCGCCAGCCAGCATCCGGACAAGCCACTGATGCTACGCCACGGCGAGCATTGGGAACCGCTGTTGTGCATCATTCCGAGCACACTGCTCGGCGCCTTCGACGCGGCCTGGCAAAAGGGTGAACGCAGCCCCGGACGCCTCATGCGCGGACTGGGTGCCCAGGCCCTGCAATGTCCGGCAGACGATCCGCGGTTGGCTAACCTGAATACGCCAGAGCTGTTAAGCCAGCACCACGGCGTGTCAGAATGCCGCTAATTCAAGGAACTTGCAGGCGTTGCATACGTCTCAAGAACAGCAACCAAAAGTATTCATCTCCGGAGACACACAATGATTCAGCGGACTCTCGCCACTCTCATGCTCGCACTGGGCCTTGCCACTCTTGCCGGTTGTGCATCGCCTACTGTGATCACCCTGAATGACGGTCGCGAAATCCAGGCCGTCGATACGCCGAAATACGACCGCGACTCAGGCTTCTACGAGTTCGAACAGCTGGACGGCAAACAGACCCGTATCAACAAGGATCAGGTTCGTACCGTCAAAGAGCTGTAATCCACACCGTTACCGCCTTGAATGCATAAAGCCCGCTTCCGCGGGCTTTATCGTTTCTGGAGGCAGGACAAGCAGCCGGGATTACCACTGCAAGGTGATCCGGCTCTCGAACTCGCGCTCCTCACCGGTCAGCGGATCGCTGAAACGCAGCCCCTGGGCCAGCAACTTGAGCGGATTGGCGTAATCGTCCGGCACATCCTTGAGCGCATCGGGATAGAACGGGTCGTTGCAGATCGCCGCCCCCAACGCGCTCATGTGCACCCGCAGCTGGTGTTTCTTGCCGGTCACCGGGTACAGCCCATAACGCCAGAGCTCGCCGTTCTTTTCCCGGACTTCCAGCGCCGTTTCCGTATTGCTGGTGCCGGGCCCTTCCTGCATGCGGAAAAACGGCTCGCCATCCACCAGGCGGCTCTTATGCACCCGCGGGAATTCAAGACCCGGCAAGGCCGGTGCAATCGCCTCGTAACGCTTGTCGATCCTGCGCGTCGGAAACAGCGCCTGATAGGCCGAACGACTCTGCGGATTGGCCGAGAACAACACCAGCCCCGCCGTATGCCGGTCGATGCGATGCAGGGGCACCAGGTGCGGGTTGTCCAGGCTGCGAATCAGGCGTCGCAGCAAGGTCTGCTCGACATACTCCCCCGCCGGGGTGACCGGCAGGAAATGCGGTTTGTCCGCCACCACCAGGTGCTCGTCGACATGGATGATCGACTCCTGCACCGGGATGACCTTTTCGTCGGGCACTTCACGAAAATAGTGAATACGCAGGCCTTCGCGATACGCCAGGTCGACGCCGATCGGCTGCCCCTGCCCGTCGAGCACGCGACCACGGGCGATCCGGCTCAACCACTGTTCACGGCTGATGGTGCTGAAGTGGTCACACAGACAGTCCAACACGGTTGGCCATGAACCAGGAGGCAGGTACAGGGTGCTGGCCTGCTGCTGTGCGGCGGAAAAAGCTACGGAAGACATACAAAAGCTCAAGCGAAGATGCAGAGCGGCATTATCCAACATGGGCCCCGGAGAGCCTAGGAGAGTTTCCCTGTTCGGGACCAACGACTAAGCGTGGGCCACGCCCGCTTGCGCGGCGGCATCGGTAAACTCCTTCAGCCAGCGCAGCACATCGACCGCCTCCCAGCGGGCCGGGTCATACAGGGCATACAACAACCCCTGATACCCCACCACATCCAGCTGCCGGTGATAACCCGCACGCTGGAACAGGGCTTCGATTTCCGCGAAGCAGGTATTGAAATGCAGCTTGTTGAACGGCGTCTTGCCTTCCGTGACCAGCCCGTCCAGGCGCAGCTCGAGTACGGCTTCGCGCACCACGTCCGCCGACATGCGGTTCACACTGCTCTTCAATTGTTCGACATTGACCATCATCAGTCCTTCTACCCTTTCATTCGTCCACTGAGCACACGCCACGCCCTTCGAGATCAGCCACGGCCGACGTAACTGACGACCCACAGCACCACGCCCCAGATCTGCATCGAGTCCCGACCGTTCAGGGGGATGGAGGCCATCGAAGGGCGCGCCGCCTTGAGCAGCAACCCACCCTTGGGATCGGGTGCCAGCAGGCGCACGCCGTAGGTGTCTTCGCCATCGAGCGGGACCACCACGTACTGCTCCACCGCCGGGGTCGCCGAACGATCGACGATCAGCCGATCGCCCGGATAGATACCGAAACCCAGCAGGCTGTCGTCATCCACCCGCACCGCGCGGATCTGCGGCGCGCCGAGGCCCACGGTGCGATCCAGGGAAAAACCGCCTTCGAACTCGAGGCCGGCGGCAAAGCCGTCGTGCCGCGCCTGTTCGGACGGCAGATGCTGCAAACGCTCGGCGCGGGCGAGGATGGTGAGAGACATGGCGGAACACCCCGATAGCTGTATGCATATACAGTAACCGAATAATCGGGATCCCGCCAAGGGCTTGCAATGAAGGGCGACAAACGGAAAGCGCCGCGCCAGCGAAAGCCGGCTCAGCGCAGAAAGGCCACCACCTGCTCGGCATCGAACGGCCAGCCCAGCTCGGCACCGTTGTCCACCCGGCGCAGGACCGGGATACGCAGGCCATAGGCCTCGAGCAGGGTTTCGTCTTCCGCGATATCCACCAGCTCGACCATCAGCCCGTGCTCCACCAGCGGCATCAATTCCGCCTCGGCGAGTTCACACAGGTGGCAACCCAGGGTGCCGAACAGCTGACATTCAGGAGGCATGGCATACAGACCGAAAGAGAACAGGCGCTTATTCTAGGCCGGCAGAAAAAAGCCGTCGACCAATCCAGGCCACAGCGACAACCTGGTGCAGCCCTCTGCGGGCATTCTGCCAAAGACCTGATGCAGATCAGCGCGGCCAACGGCCCATTGCGCGATCCTCGGCGCTTTTTTTGCCTCTACGCTCTGTAGGTTCCATTCGCTGTCCGGAGATACCTGTGTTCGCCAATCTGTTGATCATCCTCGCCTCATCCCTGGTGGTGATTGCCCTGTTCCGGCGCCTGCGCCTGCCGCCCGTGCTGGGCTACCTGTGCGTGGGCCTGCTGGTGGGGCCGACCGCCTTTGGCTGGGTCAACGACAACGAAAACCTGCCCGACCTGGCGGAGTTGGGGGTGGTGTTCCTGCTGTTTTCCCTGGGCCTGGAATTCTCCGTGTCGAAGATGCTGGCCCTGCGGCGGGTGGTATTCGGCCTGGGCAGCCTGCAAGTACTGTGCAGCAGCGCCGTCCTCGGCGGCCTGCTGATTCTTGCGGGCGGGCCGCCGATCCCGGCCCTGCTGCTCGGTGCCGGGCTGGCGCTGTCCTCCACCGCCATCGTCAGCAAGGAACTGGGCAGCCTCGGGGAAATCTTCAGCAGCCACGGGCAGAACGCGATCGGCGTGTTGCTGTTCCAGGACGTGGTGGCCGTACTGCTGCTGACCCTGGTGCCGGTATTCGCCGGCAACACCGAACAGGCCTGGTACTGGGCGCTGCCCCTGACCCTGGCCAAGACCGTCCTGCTGTTCATCGGCCTGGCGCTGGCCAGCCGCTGGTTGCTGCCAAGGCTGTTCCACGAAGTGGCCGCCTCCCACTCCGCCGAACTGTTCGTGCTGCTGGCGCTGGTCATCGTCCTGCTGACCGCCTGGCTGACCCACTTGCTCGGCCTGTCCCCCGCGCTCGGTGCCTTCCTCGCCGGCATGCTGCTAGGGGAAAGCCGCTACCGGCACCAGATCGAGGCCGATATCCGACCGTTCCGCGACATTCTGCTGGGGCTGTTTTTCGTCAGCATCGGCATGCTGATCGACCTGCAGTTGTTCGCCAGCCAGGGCCTGTTGATCCTCGCCCTGACCCTGGCCCTGATGCTGATCAAGGGCGCGGTGGTGGCGTTGCTGCTCAAGCTGCGCGGCAGCGACAGCGAAACCGCCTGGCGCAGTGGCCTGGCCCTGGCCCAGGGCGGCGAATTCTGCTTTGCGCTGATGGCGCAGATGCAGCAGAGCAAGCTGATGCCAGCCGAGCTGAACGGCCTGCTGCTGGCCGCGACCTTCTGCTCGATGCTGCTCACGCCCCTGCTGCTGCGCGCCGCGCCGGACATTGCCGCACGCTTGCACCGCAAGCCGAACCAGGAGGCTCAGCTCGAAGAAATCAGCGCCCTCAACGCCGGCTTGCAAGGTCATGTGGTGATCTGTGGTTACGGCCGCGTCGGCCAGTCGATCGGCCGTTTCCTGCGCCGCGAACAACAGCCGTTCCTTGCCTTGGACGACGACCCGGTGCGGGTCCAGGAGGCCGCGGCCGGAGAACACTGCGTGCACTACGGCGACAGCCGCCGGGCCGACCTGCTCGCCGCCGTCGGCCTCGAACGGGCGCGGCTGCTGGTGATCGCGGTGGACAAGACCGACATCGCCCTGAACGTGCTGAAAAGCGCCCGGCGGATCAGCACCGACGTGCCGATCCTGGTGCGCACCCGCGACGACAGCCAACTGGCCGAACTGAAAGCCGCCGGCGCCAGCGAAGTGGTGCCGGAACTGCTGGAATCGAGCCTGATGCTGGCCTCCCACGCCCTGGTCATGCTCGGGCTGCCGGAGCCTCAGGTGCAGGCCAAGGTCGATGAAGTCCGCCACAACCGCTACCGCTTGCTGCATGGCTTCTACCATGGCGCGCAGACCGACCTGCTGGACAACCGCGGCCAGCCGCGGGTGCTGATGCATGCGGTCAATCTCGGCAGCGCCGCCCACGCCTGCAACCTGGCCCTGGGCGAGCTGGCACTGGAACAGTTGGGCGTGGATGTGCAAGGGGTGAAACGCGATGGGCAGGACCTGGAACTGGCCGCCAGCACCCAGCTACAACCCGGCGATACGGTGTTGATGTCCGGCCCGCTGGCGGCCATCGAGGCCTCGGAGGCGCGCCTGCTCGGCGGCCAATGACCGGCAAGGCCCTGGCCGCGGGTGCCGGCCAGGGCTATGCGGATTCAGTCCTGGCTGACCGCGCCGATCTTGTGCAGCGACAGGTCGGCGCCGTAGTACTCCTGCTCCTGGGTCAGGCGCAGGCCACAGCAAATCTTGATCGCTCCGTACACCGCAAAACCGCCGAGCAGCGCCACCAGCACGCCAAGGCCGGTACCGATCAACTGGCTGGCCAGGCTGACCCCGCCCAGGCCGCCCAAGGCGCTCTGACCGAAGATCCCGCAGGCGATACCGCCCCACACACCGCACACCCCATGCAGGGGCCAGACACCCAGCACATCGTCGATCTTCCAGCGGGTCTGGGTGGCGATAAAGCACCAGACGAACAGCGCGCCGGCAATCGCCCCGGTGATCAGGGCGCCCACCGGATGCATCAGGTCCGAGCCGGCGCAGACTGCCACCAGCCCGGCCAGCGGGCCGTTGTGCAGGAAGCCCGGGTCGTTGCGCCCGACGATCAGCGCCGCCACCGTGCCGCCCACCATGGCCATCAACGAGTTGACCGCCACCAGCCCGCTGACCGCTTGCAGCGTCTGCGCGCTCATGACGTTGAAGCCGAACCAGCCGACAATCAGGATCCACGAGCCCAGGGCCAGGAACGGAATGCTCGACGGCGCGAACGCCACCAGCTTGCCGTCGCGGTAGCGCCCGTTGCGCGGCCCGAGCAACAGCACCGCCGCCAGCGCCAGCCAGCCGCCCATGGCGTGCACCACCACGGAGCCGGCGAAGTCATGGAAACCGGCGCCGAAGCGGTCCAGCAACCAGGCTTGCAGGCCGTAGTTGCCGTTCCACACCAGGCCTTCGAAGAATGGATAGACGAAGGCCACGATCAACGCCGTGGCGCAGAGCTGCGGAACGAACCGCGCCCGCTCGGCGATACCGCCGGAAATGATCGCCGGAATGGCCGCGGCGAACGTCAGCAGGAAGAAGAACTTCACCAGCCCGTAGCCGTGGTCGGCACTGATCACCGCCGCCGGCTGCAGGAAGCTGATGCCGTAGGAAATCCAATAGCCTATAAAGAAATAGGCCAGGGTCGAGACGGCGAAGTCGCTGAGGATCTTCGACAGCGCGTTGACCTGGTTCTTCTGACGCACCGTGCCCACTTCGAGGAAGGCGAAGCCGGCATGCATGGCCAGGACCATGACCGCGCCGATAAGGATGAACAGTGTGTTGGAACCATGGACCAGAGTGTCCACAGCGCTTTGCAGATTTTCCATGGAATGGGCAGACCTGAATATCAGGAACCAGCCCCGAGCCGCTCGAGCGTTTTTGCACCAAGTTGGCACCACAGGCCCTGTCGACCGGTGAATTCTGACCCGTTTTGGCGCAGCGCTATTGTCGAGCAGGCGTAGCGCTCGGAGTGTTTCCGTCAGTGTTGATTTTTTAGGGTAAGGTTTTACCGGTCATGCACCGCGTCCTGCGCGCTTTCGGCGCACCCACCCGTGTTTACGCACCAGGACATAGCAAAAGCTGTACCAGACACTTGCACTGAACCTTCGCGCAAGGCTCATACTCGAAACTTTCGAACGCCACTATGGAGATCACCATGACCGGCAAAACCACCAAGACGGCTCAAGAAACACTGATGGCGGACTTTCAGGCACTGGTCAGCGACACGGAACGTCTGCTGGAACACACCGCCAGCCTGGCCGGCGACCAGGCGGACGAGTTGCGTACCCAGATCCACGACAGCCTGCTGCGGGCCCGCGAGACCCTGCAACTGACCGAGCAATCCCTGCGCGAACGTGGTGAGGCAGCGGTCGCCGCCACCGAGGACTATGTCCAGAACAACCCCTGGCAGGCCGTGGGCATCGCGGCGGGCGTGGGCTTCCTGATCGGTCTGCTGGCGACCCGGCGCTGATATGGCTATCGAAGAATCCGGCTCCTCCGCGGGTCAAGGCTCCTCGACACGGCGCCTGGGCGCTGCTTTCCTCGGGTTGCTGCACAGCCATGTCGAACTGTTCGGCATCGAGCTGCAGGAACAGAAAGCCAGGACCGTCAGCCTGCTGCTGTTCGCCGGGCTGGCCCTGGTATTCGCCCTGCTGCTGTTGATCGGCCTGTCGACCCTGGTGTTGATCCTGTTCTGGGACAGCTATCGCCTGAGCGCCATCATCGGCCTGTGCGTCTTCTATACGCTGGCCGCGCTGTTCTGCGCCCTGCGCCTGAAGGCAGCGGTTTTCGATGAGTCCTCCCCCTTCCACGCCACGCTCGAAGAGTTGGCCAACGATAGGGAACGCCTGCTGCCATGAGCCTGCCCGATCTCCCGCAAACCCATTCCCGGCGCGAGATGCGCAAGGCGCTGATCCGCCTGCGCATGGAAATGCACCGCCAGGAAATCCGCCACGAATCCCAGCAGTTGCTGCAACCCTTGCAGCGGGTCCGCGGCCTTGGCCAGAGCTGGCAACAGGGCTTCGGCATCAAGCACGCGCCGTTGTGGGGCGTGGCCGCCGTGATCCTGCTGGGTTTCCTCACCGGCAAGGGCGCCAAGAGCGGCAATGTCAGAAGCTTCGCCCGGCTGGTGCGGATCGGTGCCGGCCTGTTGCCGCTGATCAAACTGATCATGCAAGGCGCTTCGCGTAAAAACTGAGCCGACTGTCTGGCCGACTCCGACCCGTCAAGAACCCTGCAGGAGCGTCTAACAACTGCTCCGGCAGGGCTTCTTCGCTTGACTGGCTCGTTCCGCTTGCAGGCACCCACGGGAACCGGGAAGCTAGCCCATCAGTCATTCGACGGAGAGACCCCGCCTTGGATTGGCATACCCTGCTTACCCGCGAACGCCTCGGAAAACCGCTGCACAGCCCTGAAGAACTGGGCCGCAGCCCCTTCCACAAAGACCACGACCGCATCATCTTCTCTGGCGCCTTCCGCCGCCTGGGGCGCAAGACCCAGGTGCACCCGGTCTCCAGCAACGACCATATCCACACCCGCCTGACCCACTCCCTGGAAGTCAGCTGTGTCGGGCGCTCCCTGGGCATGCGGGTCGGCGAGACCATTCGCGACGCCCTGCCCGACTGGTGCGAACCCAGCGATCTGGGGATGGTGGTGCAGTCGGCCTGCCTGGCCCACGACATCGGCAACCCGCCGTTCGGCCATTCCGGCGAAGACGCCATCCGCCACTGGTTCCAGCAGGCCGCCGGCCGCGGCTGGCTGGATGCCATGAGTGAAAACGAGCGCAACGACTTCCTCAATTTCGAAGGCAATGCCCAGGGTTTCCGCGTACTGACCCAGTTGGAATATCACCAGTTCGACGGCGGCACGCGGCTGACCTACGCCACCCTCGGTACCTACCTGAAGTACCCCTGGACCGCGCGCCACGCCGACTCCCTGGGCTACAAGAAGCACAAGTTCGGCTGCTACCAGAGCGAGTTGCCGTTGCTCGAACAGATCGCCAACAAGCTCGGCCTGCCCCAACTCGAGGAACAACGCTGGGCGCGTCATCCGCTGGTGTACCTGATGGAAGCCGCCGACGACATCTGCTACGCCCTGATCGACCTCGAGGACGGGCTGGAAATGGAGCTGCTCGACTATGCCGAGGTCGAGTCGCTGCTGCTCGGGCTGGTGGGCGACGACCTGCCGGAAACCTATCGCCAGCTCGGCCCGCGGGATTCGCGCCGGCGCAAACTGGCGATCCTGCGCGGCAAGGCCATCGAGCACCTGACCAACGCCGCCGCCCGGGCCTTCGTCGAACAGCAGGACGCCCTGCTCGGCGGCACCCTGCCGGGCGACCTGGTGGAGCATATGCACGGCCCGGCCAAACGCTGCGTGCTCAACGCCAAGGACATCGCGCGCAAGAAGATCTTCCAGGACAAACGCAAGACCCTGCACGAGATCGGCGCCTACACCACCCTGGAAATCCTCCTCAACTCGTTCTGTGGTGCGGCGCTGGAACAGCACGGCGGGCGCACGCCGTCGTTCAAGAACCGGCGGATTCTCGATCTGCTGGGCAATAACGCCCCCGACCCGAACGGCTCGCTGCACACCTCCTTCCTGCGCATGATCGATTTCATCGCCGGCATGACCGACAGCTACGCCAGCGAAATGGCCCGGGAAATGACCGGACGCTCCAGCCCGCAATAACCCTCTGTCGAATGGCCACCTCGGACGCTCGAGGTGGCCGTTCATAGAGATTTTTGCAGATCGACAACTAAGGGATTCCCCTAGACCCGCATCAGGGAATAACCTGATACAGCCCTGACTCAACTTCCAGCACGGACCTGCTTAACACTCCGCCAAACTATCCAGACCAGCCTATTTCAAACAACATCGATAGCTAGAGCACTCACTCTATAACTAGCGATATTGACCGATAGATACTGGACGGTAACTAGCATAACTAGCAAAAATCAAACGAGCCGTTAACGCTACAACCAAACATCCTACCTTTACCTTTCGATACATCCGCCCGGCCTTTCGGCCAGGGGCCTTGCCACACAAGGCGCCCACGGGCTCCCCACGATTACAAATTCCGTACAAATCGACTTAACCGTTTCCGCTAGTCTCAGATTGCAAATGGCCATCAGTCGATTAATTTCACCTCCGACAGATCGTTCTCCTTGCATGACATTGCGCCGAGTGGTCGGTCGCCGAACAAATAGTAAGCACGCTAAGTACTTCACTGAAACTTCAGCCCTGCCTATTAGTTCCAGCAGGTTAATTCAGAAATTTCACCCCACGCCGTAACAAAGAGCGCGCCCAGGACTCAAGCGTCAAAATGGAAGTGATTACACGGAAATGAATCCGTGTCGAAAAGTTGTTGCTGTTGCACTTCCTCGTCCGTTTTCCACTATTAAGGATGTCGAGTGCCTTACACGTCCGCCCATCACCCAAGCTGTCCCGCGGGCCTGCGCCGCTGGCTGCTGGCCTTGTTGCTGGCCGGGTCCCTGCCCGTGGCCGCTGCCGACCTGCCGCAACCGGGCCAGGAAGCCCTGCGCCTGCAGCAACAGCAACAACGCGACCTGCAGCAACTGCAACTGGAACAACGCCAGCGCCAGTTGCAGCGCGGCAGTTTCGGCACGCCGGCGATCGCGCCCGCCGAGGCCGCCCACAGCGGTGCGGACGAACATTGCTGGGCCCTCGGCGGCACGCGGATCGCCGGGGTCACGCTGTTCAAGAAAGACCGCTTGAACCGCCAGCTCGACCCCTATATCGCACCCTGCATGGGGGTGAACGCCATCAACCGCCTGCTGGCGCAGATCACCCGGATCTATGTGGACGCCGGTTACATCGCCAGCCGCCCCTACCTGAGCAGCGCGCCCGCCGACGGCCATTCGCTGGATATCGTGATCGACGAAGGCTACGTCGAAGCCGTCGAGCTGGCCGATCAGAGCCTGCCGGTTTCCCTGGCCGGCGCCTTCCCCGGGATGCTCGGCGAGCCGCTGAACCTGCGCGACCTGGAACAGGGCCTGGACCAGCTCAATCGCTTGCGCTCCCTGGACCTGACCGCCGATATCGCCCCCGGCAGCCAGCCCGGCGCCTCGCGGATCATCCTGCGCTCGCGGGGCAGCGCCGCCTCGCGCTGGGCCCTGGGGCTGGGTGTGGATAACCTCGGCAGCGCCAGCACCGGGCGCGACCGCAACGCCATCAACCTGAGCCTCGACAGCCCGCTGGAACTCAACGACGCGCTCAACCTGAACGTCAGCGACACCCTCAATCACGGCCCGCGCTACAGCCGCAGCGCCAGCGTTTTCTATTCGATCCCCTACGGCTACTGGACCTACAGCCTGTTCGCCAGCCATGCCGAGTACCGCGCGCCGTTCAAACTCAGCAGCACCACCCTCTACAACAGCGGGCGCACCGACCTGCTCAGCCTGCGCGCCGACCGCGTACTGTGGCGCGACCAGGGGCACCAGTTGAGCGCCAACCTGCAACTGGCCCACAAGGATGTCGACAGCTACCTGGAGAAGGTCCGCCTGGGCATCCAGAGCCCGACCCTGACCGTGGCCGAGGCCGGGCTCAACCTGTTCTGGCTCAACAGCGCGGTGTGGAACCTGGACCTCAACTACGCCCAGGGCTTGACCTGGTTCGGCGCCGACCGCGACTCGCAACAGGTGCAGCCCAACCTGCCGCAGGCGCAGTTCCGCAAGTACCGCGCCAGTCTCAGCCAATGGCGCAACGGCCGCTTCGGCAGCCAGCCCTGGCAGTGGCAGAGCCAGCTGTCGCTGCAGTACAGCCCCGACCCGCTGCCGGCCATCGAGCAACTGCTGGGCACCGATGACTCCGCCGTGCGCGGCTATCGCGAGAACAGCGCCTCGGGCGCCATCGGCGGGATCTGGCGCAACACCCTGCGCCTGCCGTTGCAGACCGACCTGCCGTTCAAGCTGACCCCGCGCCTGGCCTTCGACCACGGCCGGATCAAGGCGCAAGAGGGCGCCGGCAGCGAGCGCCTGAGCGGCGCCAGCATCGGCCTGAACCTGAGCTGGAAGAACCTGCAGGTCGACGTCGATTACCAGCACAGCCTGGAAACACCCCAGCGCTTCCACCATGAACCGCCCACCTGGCTGACCCGCCTGAGCGTGCAGATATGAGGTCCCCGAACCGTGCATCAGCCTGCCAAGACCCGCCGAGCCTGAGCCCGCCAACAGCGCTGCAACGAACAGCACGCACCGCCACTCGGCCCATACATAGAGAGCTTCTTATGCCCGACACCACCTCAGTGTTCCACCTGTCCCCCAGGGGCAAACTGCGCCTGGCCATCGCCAGCCTGCTGCTGGTCTCCCACCTGCCCCAGGCGCTCGCCGCCGGCATCACCGTGGTCGAAGGCCCGGGCGGTATCCCGCAACTGCAGACCCAGGGCGGCGTGCCGATCGTCAATATCGTCGCGCCCAACGGCTCCGGGCTCTCCCACAACCAGTTCCTGGATTACAACGTCGATCGCCAGGGCGTGGTGCTGAACAACGCCCTGCAATCGGGCACCTCGCAACTGGCCGGGCAACTGGGCGCCAACCCGCAGTTCCATGGCCAGGACGCCAGCGTGATTCTCAACGAGGTGATCAGCCGCAACGCGTCGGCGATCAATGGCGCCCAGGAAATCTTCGGCCGCGCCGCCGACTATGTGCTGGCCAACCCCAACGGCATCTCGGTCAACGGCGGCAGTTTCATCAACACGCCGAACGCCAGCCTGCTGGTCGGCCGCCCCGAGCTCAACGACGGCAAGCTGCAAGCCCTGAGCACCCGTGACGCCCAGGGCCAGTTGACGGTCGAGGGCAAAGGCCTGAAGAACGACAAGGGCAGCATCAACCTGATCGCCCCGCGCATCGACAGCCAGGGCGACATCACCGCCGGCAACCAGCTCAACCTCACCGTCGGGCGCAACAGCGTCGACCCCGCCAGCGGCCAGGTGCGCAGCGTCGACCCGACCGGCCACACCACTGAACAACGCATCGACGCCAGCCTGTTCGGCGCCATGCAGGCCGGGCGCATCAACATCGTCAGCACCGCCGAAGGCGCCGGCGTGCGGGTCGGCGCGGTACAGGTCAAGGGCCGCGACGGGGTCGATATCAAGTCCGCGGGCGACCTGCACATCAGTGGCCAGGCCGTACCCGACAGCCTCGACGCCGTCCGTGCCGGCGTACACAGCAGCCAGGGAGACGTCGCCCTGCGCAGCAACAAGGACCTGACCCTCGCCGCCACCGATGTCAGCGCCCGCGACGTCAAGCTCGACGCCGGACGCAACCTCACCCTGAGCGCCATCGAAAGCCGCAAGCTCCAGGAAAAGCGCGAGCAGTGGAGCAACAGCACCATTGGCATCACCTGGGAAACCTACGACCGCACCCTGACCGACAGCGACACCCGCCAGCACGGCAACCAGCTGACCGCCCGCCGCGATGCCGAACTCAAAGCCGGTGGCGACGCCGAGCTCAAGGCCAGCCAGATCAAGGCCGGCAACAACCTGACGGTCGACAGCGGCGCCGACCTGCGCCTGACCGCCGCCACCGAAACCCGCGAACAACGCGACCAGGGCCAGCACCGCAAGCACTTGTGGAGAGCCGACTGGGACAAGTCCAGCAGCGAACAGCGCAGCATCACCAGCCAGCTCGAGGCCGGCGACCAGCTGCAACTGACCAGCCGCAAGCAACTGCAACTGCAGGGCGCCGAACTGGTCAGCAAGGG
The DNA here is from genome assembly GCF_050280705.1 of Pseudomonas sp. NPDC089530. NCBI lineage: Bacteria > Pseudomonadati > Pseudomonadota > Gammaproteobacteria > Pseudomonadales > Pseudomonadaceae > Pseudomonas > Pseudomonas sp. NPDC089530. The sequence goes on from NZ_JBNNVU010000014.1 coordinate 82,355, forward strand.
CGATATCGGGCTGACCGGGCAACAGGTGGACATCGGCAGCGCCAGCCGCACCCAGAGCCACAGCGACAAGTCCTACTCCGGCGACCTGGTCGGCGGTAGCTTCTTCGGTAAGAACGGCGACGGCGACAAGGGCAAGACCCTGAACAAGGGCAGCAAGGTCAACGCCCAGGGCGACCTGATCGTGCGGGCCGACGAGGTGCGCATCAGCGGCAGCCAGGCCCGCGGCGGCAAGCAGGCCAGCGTGATCAGCGACAAGGGCTCGCTGACCATCGACGGCGTGCAGGACCGCTCCCACGACAACAGCTACAGCAAGGACAGCAAGTTCTTCGGCATCGCCAAGGACGAAAACCGGCAGAACCGCAAGGACAGCACCACCGTCACCAGCGACCTGCGCTCGGACAGCAACCTCACGCTCAAGAGCGCCAAGGACATCGCCATCAGCGGCGCCCAGGTGGCCGCGACCGGCAAGCTCAAGGCCGACGCCAAGGGCGACATCAAGATCGACTCGGCGCAAAACACTTCGCAGAGCGAAACCACTACCCACACCCGTGGCTTCGACGCCTACGCCAAGGAGAACGCTCCGGGCACCCGGCAATACCGCGCCGGCGTGCGCTACGAAGACCAGCAGCAAAGCGTCAAGACCGATAACACCCGGCAGCAGGCCTCGAGCCTCAACGGCGGCAGCCTGGACGTCGCTGCCGAAGGCAACCTGAGCGTCAAGGGCGGCAACCTCAAGGCCACCAGCGGCGATGCCAACCTCAGCGGCCACCAGGTCGAACTGCTGGCCGATCACGACCGCAAGCAAGAAAGCACCGATACCCGCACCACCGGCGGTGGCTTCTACTACACCGGCGGCCTGGACCGCGCGGGCAGCGGCGTGGAGTTCGCCCACAAGAGCAGCCAGGACAGCCGCGACAGCAGCACCGCGCGCACCACCGGGATCGCCGCCACGGGCAACCTGACCATCAAGGCCGGCAACACCCTGGTGACCGAGGGCGCCCAGGTCAAGGCCGACGGCAAGGTGCAGGTGGAGGCCGCACAGGTCGACAACCGCGCAGCACACAACACCGACGCCAGCAGCCACAAGGACAACACCTGGACCGCCGATGTCGGCGCCAACGTCGAATACAAGGGCCTGGCCCGTCCAGTGGAAAAGGCCATCGAAGGCGTAGCCCAGCGCAAGTTCCATCAGCCGGGCCTGCTCGACGCCCTGGAACAGCCCAACGTCGGGCTGGACGTGGAAGTCGGCCACCAGAACAAACAGCGCACCGAGCAGAACAGCACCGCCCTGGTCAGCGAGTTCAAGGGCGGCCAGGTCGAGGTCAAGGTCACCGGCCAGTTGCAGGACGAAGGCAGCCGCTACCAGGCCACCAACGGCGCCCTGGACATCGACGCCGGCAGCCATCTGGCCAAGGCCGCCAGCAACACCCACAGCAGCAGCGAGCAGGCGCTGGACGCCAAGGCCGGCGTGCGGGTCTACACCACCACCGGCGAAGACCTGAATGTGCGTGGCAGCGGCGCCGGCGGCAGCAGCGACAAGAACAGCGACAGCAGCAAGGCCGTGGTCGGCAGCTATGCCGGCAGCCAGGGCGTGAATATCAAGCTCAACGGCGACGGCCAGTACGAAGGCAGCCGCTTCGATGGCGACCAGGCCGGCGTCAAGCTGCAGGCCGGCGGCGAACTGGCCCTGAACCAGGCCAACGACCGGCAGAACAGCAGCGACTCCAGCCTGCGCGGCGACGCCTCGCTCACCGTCGGCAGCGCACCGGGCGCCAACGGCAACAACCTCAACCTCGGCGCCGGGGTGCAGCTGGACCACAAGCGCCTGGACCAGCAGGACAGTCAGGCCCGGGTCGCGACGATTCGCGGCAAGGGTCCGATCGAGCTGTCCAGCGGTGGCGACCTGACCCTCCAGGGCACCACCATCGGCAGCGCCACCGACAAGACCGGCGACATCCGCCTGGACGCCGGCGGCAAGCTCGACCTGCAGGCCGCGGTCGACAGCCACGCCAGCCAGGGCAGCAACCTCGGCGGCGGCCTGACGGTCGGCGCCGGCAAGACCAGCAGCGAACAGAGCAGCGGCAAGAACGCCAGCCTGAGCGCCAACTTCAACATCGGCCGGGTCTCGGAGCAGGACCAGAAGCAGACCGGCGGGCAATTGCACAGCAATGGCCAGGTCCAGCTGACCAGTGCCTCCGACAGCGCCACCGCGCTCCATCTGCAGGGCACCCAGATCGAGGCCAAAGGGGTCACCCTCAGCGCCGACAAGGGCGGGATCTACCAGGAGTCGGCGCAATCCAGCCAGGCGCACACTAACTGGGGCCTGACCCTGGGCGCCGGTGGCAACGGCGGCAAGACCACCCGCGCCGACGCCAGTGAACACGACTCGCCGAAAACCGACCGTGGCATCCACGCCCGGGCCAAGATCGACGTCGAACAGCTGAGCGGCAACACCCAGCACAACAGCCTGATCAAGGCCGACCAGGTGACGCTGGCCAGCGCAGGCGACACCCACCTGGCCGGCGCGCGCATCGACGCCAACCGAGTGGATGGGCGCATTGGCGGCGAGCTCAACGTGGAAAGCCGCAAGGACCAGCGCAGCAGCACCACGGTCAACATCGACGCCCGCCTGGACGCCGAGAAGAACCAGCCGGGCGTGGTCGACAAGCTGACCCAGCAGACCGGTCCGCTCAAGGACAAGCTGCAGGCCAAGGCTGAAGGCGGTTTCGACCAGCATCGCGAGAAGCTGGAGAACGTCGTCGACAAAGGCACGGACCGCCTGGTCGCGGCCAAGGACAACCTGGTGGACAAGGCCCAGACCGCCAAGGAGCGCCTGGGTGAAAAACTCACCCGCAGCGGCAGCTACGACGTCAATCCGGAGCCCAAGGGCGCCTTCGGCCGCAGCGTCGACAAGGCCAAGAGCTACCTCGCCGACAAGACCGAAGCCCTGGGCGACCGCGTCTCCGGGCTCAAGGAACGGGTCTGGCCGAAAACCAGCGACAGCTACGCCGTCAGCGAGAAGACCGGCACCGGCAGCAAGCTGACCAACACCGCCGAAGGCGTACTGTTCGGCGACAAGAGCGGCAACACCTCCTACACGCCGACCCTGAACCTGAATGTCAGCCGGCAGAGCAAAGACAGCGTGGCCCAGGCTTCGGGCATCAGCGGCACCCAGGGCGTGAACCTGCAGGTGTCGGGCGATACCCACCTGAACGGCGCGCGGATCAGCGCCAGCGAGGGTCAGGTCGACCTCGGCCGCTCGACCGTCACCAGCACCGCGCTGGCCGGCTCGGATTACCGCGCCGACGTCGGTCTCAATCTGTCGAAGTCGCCGGTCAACCTGGCCCTCGGAACCAAGGACGAGCTGACCCGCAAACAGGACGACGCGACCCGCAACGATCAGTCGTTCAACCTGGGGCCACTGCGCGTCGGCGGGCATAACGACAGCCAGTCGCTGCAGGCCGGTATCGATCAGAAAACCCCGGGAGGTAACGACTCCGCCCGATAACGGCTTGGTGAAGTAGAAACACCCAGGTATCGGCTGCCCGCCATCAAGGGGGCAGCCTTTATCTCCCCTTGGAAAGTGCACTAACCCTTCAATATCTCCTTACCTTTTACATCGCTGGATACTCATTCCTACTTCAAACCGAAAAACCGCTGTAATCCGAAACCGTCTTTTATGTAAGAACTGCCTTATTGTCCCCAACCCCGCCTTAACCCACATATATCCCCTGCCCGCCCTGCGCTAAGGTCAAGCCTGGTGTTTATTCACACGGATTTGACCATGAGTTCTGTTTTCCTTATCGACGACCACCCTGTTATCCGACTGGCCATCCGCATGTTGCTGGAACATGAAGGTTATAAAGTCGTCGGTGAAACCGATAACGGCGTCGATGCCCTGCAAATGGTCCGCGACAGCATGCCGGACCTGATCGTGCTCGATATCAGCATTCCCCGGCTCGACGGGCTGGAGCTGCTGTTGCGCTTCGGCGCCCTGGACCGGTCGTTGCGCGTGCTGGTGCTGACGGCGCAGTCGCCGGCCCTGTTCGCCGCGCGCTGCCTGCAGGCCGGCGCCTGCGGTTATGTGTGCAAGCAGGAAGACCTGAGCGAAGTGCTCAGCGCCATGAAGGCCGTGTTATGCGGTTACAACTACTTCCCGAGCCACGCCCTGCAAACACCGCGCCTGGATGAAACTTCGAACATCGAACTGAACCGCCTGATGTTGCTCAGCGACCGTGAACTCATGGTATTGCAACTGTTTGCCAAGGGCAGTACCAGCACCCAAATTGCCAACAGCATCTTTCTCAGCGGCAAGACCGTCAGTACTTATAAGAAAAGAATCATGCACAAACTTCGGGCTCAATCCATGGCGGAACTTATCGAGTTGGCACAACGTCACGAACTGGTGTGAGAAACAGGATGTTTAAACACATTCTTTATTATTCGATGCTGGTGGCCGCGACACTCTCGGTGGCGCTGTTTTTTGGCCAGTTCGATATCAGGCAACTGCTGTTCGGCGGCCTGGGCCTCGGCGTGCCGCTGCTGGCTTCCCTGGGCTGGAATGCCTGGCTGCACCGGCGCCTGGCCCGACAGCGACAGACCCAACAAACCCTCGAGGAGCAGCTCGAACTCATGCAGGCCTGGGTCGACGGCCTGCCACATCCGGCTTATGTACGCGATCGCCAGGGCCGGCTGCGGCACTGCAACGACAGCTTCCGGCAGAGCTTCGCCATCCGGCGCGAAGAGATCATCGGCAAGCCTGTGCTGCCGGGCCTGCCAGAAGACCTGCTGGAAGACCCGGAGCAGGCCCGGGAACATCACGCCGACTGCCAGCGGGTCATGGCCCAGGGCCTGCCGCTGCAGCTCGAGCGGCGGCTGCGCATCCACGGCCGGGAACTCAGCCTCCAGCACTGGCTGCTGCCCTATCGGGATGCGAGCGGCCAGGTCCAGGGCATCCTCGGGGGCTGGGTCGATATCAGCCAGCACCGGCAACTCGCCGCCGACCTCGAGGCCGCCCGGCAGCAGGCCGAAGCGGCCAGCCTGGCCAAAAGCCTCTTCCTGGCCAACACCAGCGAGGCCCTGCGCACCCCCATGAATGCCGTGGTCGGCCTGCTCGAACTGGCGCTGCAAGACGCCGAGGGCCAGCCCGCGGAACGCCCGGCGGTGGCAATGGCTTACCGCTCGGCCCGGGAGATCCAGGCCCTGCTCGGCGCGACCCTGGATATCGCTCGCCTCGAGTCGGCGCGCCTGGCGCTGACGCCCGAATGGCTGGACCCGTGCCGGCTGGTGGAGTCCATCGTCAGGGAGTTCGACAGCCAGGCCCGACAGAAACACCTCAAGCTGCTATCGACCTGCCACTCCAGTGCCGAGCCGCTCGATGTGCTGCTCGACCCGCTGCACTTCAAACAGATCCTGGGCCAACTGCTGGACAACGCGATCAGGTTCACCGAACAGGGCCAGGTCAGGGTCCATCTCGATCTGCAACCGGCCGCGCCGCCGCAACAACTGCTGCTGACGCTGCAGGTGACGGACAGTGGCATCGGCATCGACGAGCAGGACCAGCAACGGCTGTTCGAACCCTTCTTCCAGGCCGGCACGGGTTCCAGGCGCGACGGCGCGGGGCTGGGGCTGACCCTTTGCCGGCATCTCTGCGAGCTCATGCAGGGCACCCTGCAACTGACCAGCCAGCCGGGTATCGGCACGGAAGTCCGGTTGGGGTTGCAGCTGGCCTGTCAGGCAGCGCGCCAGCCCAAAGCCCCCGTCGAACCGCCGATTGCCCACGCCAGCCAGCCCTTGAACGTACTGGTGATCGACGATCACTCGGCGAACCGCCTGCTGCTGAGCGAGCAATTGCGCTCGCTCGGGCACCGCTGCCGCAGCGCCGATAACGGCGCGCAAGGCCTTGAGGCCTGGCGCGAAGGCTTCTTCGACCTGCTCATCGTCGATTGCAACCTGCCGGGCCTGAACGGCTACGACTTGGCCCGCGCCATCCGCGAACATGAACGCCTGGAGTCCCGCGCGCCCTGCCAGCTATTCGGGGTGACCGCCAGCGCCCGGCCGGAGGAACGGCAGCAGTGCCGACAGGCCGGCCTCGATGGCTGCCTGTTCAAGCCCGTGAGCCTGGCGAGCCTGAGCCAGAAACTGTCCGGGCTGCGGCCGTTGCCCTGGAATGGGGCGTTCAGCCTGAAGGCGCTGCACACCCTGTCCCGGGGCAAACCGCGGTTCGTCCTGCGCATCCTCACGGAACTGCTGCATTGCAGCTACCGGGATCGCCAGCAACTGACGGGGCTGTGCGGCGAACAGCCGCCCCAGGCACTGGCGGAACTGGCCCACAAGATCAAGGGCTCGGCCCTGATGGTGCAGGCCAGGGACCTCGAAGCGCATTGCGAAGCCCTGGAGCAGGCCAGCCTGGAGGACGCGGACCGGCACTGCCTGACGCTGCGCCGAACCGCCCTGGAGCAGGCCATGCTCAGGTTCGAACGGGCCCTGCAGTGGCAACTCGAGCAACAGGGCAGCACAGCGACGCCCTGATGGCCAGGACCTGCGCGGTGGCGCGCATCACGGACTACTTGTCAGAAAAATATCAAAAAGCCACTATCCTTTCCGTCGGCTCCAAGCCTTCCGGGTCAGCAGCCGTCAGGCTGCGGTCGGTGGGGCTCCTCAAGCCGCTACCCCCAAGCACGGTGCACCTGCCTTAACTATGCTGAAACGCTGAATCGCGCACCATGCGCCCCTGGAGAGAGCTGCAATGCCGAGCACACTGCCGTTCGAGAAACGCCGATTCCCTCTCCATGTGCATATCAGTGTGATGTTCACCTGCCTGCTCCTGCTGACCGGCATCGTGCTGGGCCTGTTCAACTACCAGCAGACCACGCGCATCATCCTCTCCAACAGTGAGAAACTGTTCCAGCGCATCGAGCAGGACGTCCAGCTGGACCTGACAGCGACCTACGAGCCGATTCGCCATATGCTCAACCTGCTGGTGGACAACCCGGCCGTACAGGGCTCCGACCTCGGACAGCGCCTGGCGCTGCTCAAGCCTTTCAGCCAATCGCTCAAGGACAACACCGAACTGGCGTCCCTCTATGTGGGCTATGCCGACGGCGATTTTTTCATGGTCCGGCCTTTGCGCAGCCAGGCCTTGAAGGACGCCCGCCAGGCCCCGGGACCCGCGGCCTATGAAGTCTGGAGCATCGAACGCGAGCGCAGCACCGGGCAGTTACATTCGCAGTCGCTGTTCTACGACGCGTCCCTCGCCCTGGTCGGCCGTCGCGACAACACCGAGGAAACCTACGACCCGACGGGACGCAACTGGTTTACCAGTGCCCGGGACGACACCGAGCAGATCACCACCCAGCCCTATGTGTTTTTCTCGACCCGCAATATCGGCACCACCCTTGCCCGGCGCAGCGGCAACGCCGCGGTCATGGGCGCCGACCTGACCCTGGAACAACTGTCGGCGACCCTGGCCAAGCACCAAGTCACCCCCAGCACCGAAATCGCCCTGGTGGACGGCGACGGCCATGCAGTGGCTTATCCGGACAGCCGTCGCTTGATCGTCGAAGCACAGAGCGCCCGGCTGATCCGCGCCAACGACCTGAGCCCCGCCCTCGACGCCTTGCTGCAAGGCAAGGCCCAGGGCAATCGCCTGCGGCTCAAGGACCGCCAGTGGATCGTTGCCAGCAGTCATTTGCAGGAAGGAGGGCCAAAGGGCCTGCAGCTAGCGCTGCTGGTGCCCGAGGACGAGTTGCTGGGGGATGCCTATCGCATGCGCTGGCAGGGCGCGCTGATCACCCTGAGCATTCTGTTGCTGTGCCTGCCCTTGGGCTGGCTGACCTCCCGCGTGCTGGTCAGGCCGTTGCGCGCCCTGGTGCAGGAGGCCGACGCCATTCGCAGCTTCGATTTCGACTACCCGCTGGCCCGCCGCTCGCCCGTGCTGGAAGTCGACCAGTTGGGTGTGTCGATGGCCCGCATGAAAGACACCCTGGCGAGCTTTTTCGAGATCACCGCCAGCCTGTCCGCGGAAACCCGCTTCGATCCGCTGCTGGAGCGGGTGCTGTCCGAAACCATGAAGATCGGCCAGGCCCAGGCCGGACTGATCTACCTGCGGGAAAACCAGGGCACGCACCTGGAACCCCACGGCCTGATCGTCGCGGACAAGGTCCAGGACCTACAGGCATTCGACATTGGCTTCCAGGACATCCAGCACAGCACCAGTCCAGCCTGGGTGCGCCAACTGGCAAACAACGAGAGCGTGGTCACCACCCTGGGGTTCGAGCAGGCGGCCGACCTGCAAAGCGTGCTGCTGGCCATGAACTGCCCCAGCGTTCATCTGATCGGTATCCGCCTGCACAATCGCCACAACGAAACCGTCGGCATGCTGGTCCTGCTCCTGGCCGACAGCGGTCAGGAGGCCGATCTGGACAAGCTGCGCCCGGACCGCATCGCCTTCCTCCAGGCGGTTTCCGGCGCGGCGGCGGTCAGCATCGAGAGCCAGCGCCTGCAGAACCGGCAAAAACAATTGCTCGACTCGTTCATCCAGCTGCTGGCCGGGGCGATCGACGCCAAGAGCCCCTACACCGGCGGGCATTGCCAGCGGGTGCCGGCGCTGACCCTGATGCTGGCCCAGGCCGCGGCAGCCAGCCAGCAGCCGGCGTTCAGCGCCTACCAACCCACCGAGGATGAGTGGGAAGCGCTGCATATCGCTGCCTGGCTGCACGATTGCGGCAAGATCACCACCCCCGAATACGTGGTGGACAAGGCCACCAAGCTGGAAACCCTGAACGACCGTATCCACGAGATCCGCACCCGCTTCGAGGTGCTCAAGCGCGACGTCTGGATCGACTATTGGCAGGCCCGCGCCCAGGGCGGCGACGAGGCTGCCCTGGCGGCGACCCGCGATGCCCACCTGGCCGGGCTGGACGACGACTTTGCCTTTATCGCCCGCTGCAACCTGGGCGGCGAGACCATGGCCGAGGCCGACCAGCAACGGCTGGACCAGGTTGCCCGGCGTACCTGGAGCCGGACCTTGGACGACCGCCTGGGCGTGTCCTGGGAAGAAAACCGCCGCCAGCAACGCACGCCGGCACCCACCCTGCCAGTCACCGAACCGCTGCTGGCCGACAAGCCCGAGCACCTGATCGAGCGCGGTCCCGCCGAGCTGATCCCGACGGACAACCCCTGGGGCTTCAAGCTCGATGTACCGCCCTACAAGTACAACCGTGGCGAGCTGTACAACCTGAGCATTCGCAAAGGCACCCTGACCCGCGAAGAGCGCTACGTGATCAACCATCACATGGTGCAGACCATCCTGATGCTCAACCACCTGCCCTTCCCCGGGCACCTGGGCAACATCCCCGAGATCGCCGGCGGCCACCACGAAAAAATGGACGGCACCGGTTATCCCAAACAATTGAAGCGTGAGCAGATGAGCCTGCCGGCGCGGATGATCGCGATCGCCGATATCTTCGAAGCCCTGACGGCGGTGGACCGCCCCTACAAGAAGGGCAAGACCCTGAGCGAAGCGCTGGGCATCATGGCGACCATGTGCCGCGATGCCCATATCGATCCGGAACTGTTCGAGCTGTTCATCCAGGACAGGATCTACCGACAGTACGCCGACCGCTTCCTGCAACCGCAGCAGATCGATGAGGTAGACCCCGAGGGCTTGCTGAGCAAGGCCCGGCTCGGGGCCTGAGGGGGGTCAGCAGTCGGTCAGGCGCAGGAATATCGCCGCCAGGCGCTCGATACCGGCCTGGTCCTCGAGGGTGAAACGGGCGAGTTTCGGGCTGTCCAGGTCCAGCACGCCAATCAGCCGCCCCGCTTTGACCAGGGGCACCACCAGCTCGCTGTTGGACGCGCTGTCGCAGGCGATATGCCCAGGGAACGCATGCACATCCTCGACCCGCTGAGTCTGTCGGCTCGCCGCGGCCGCGCCACACACGCCACGCCCGAAGGCAATGCGTACACAGGCGATCTGCCCCTGAAACGGCCCGAGCACCAGTTCCTCGTCACGGTTGAGGTAGAAGCCGGCCCAGTTCAAATCGTCCAGCTGGTTGAAGAGAAACGCCGAGAACTGCGCGGCGTTGGCGATGAAATCGCGCTCGTCGGCCAGCAACGACTCCAGCTGGGCGCACAGCAAGGCGTAGCCGTCCAGGCCTGCGCCGGTGTTCTGCAGATCGATCATGCCTTTTGCTCCAGTAACTGCAAACCAACCCAGTACCGCGCGAACTGATAGGCGCAACGGCCGTTGCGATTGCCGCGGCCGGTGGCCCAGCGCACAGCCAGGACGTCCAGGGCCTCGTCACGCTGCCATTGCAGGCCGGCCTTGCGCCCCAGTTCGCCGATCCAGTGTTCGACCACGTTCAGGTAATGCTCCTGGGTGAAGGGGTAGAACGACAGCCACAGGCCAAAACGGTCCGACAGGGCGATCTTGTCTTCCACCGCTTCGCTCGGGTGCAGCTCGCCATCGACCCGCTTCCAGTTCTCGTTGTCGCTTTCCTTTTCCGGCACCAGGTGCCGGCGGTTGGACGTGGCGTACAGCAGCACGTTGTCCGGTGCCTGCTCCAGCGAGCCGTCGAGCACGCTCTTGAGTACCCGGTAGTCGCCCTCGCCCGATTCGAACGACAGGTCGTCGCAGAACAGCACGAAGCGCTGCGGCAGCTTCACCAGTTGTTCCACGATCCGCGGCAGATCGGCCAGGTGATCGCGCTCGATTTCGATCAGGCGCAGGCCCTGCCCGGCATGCTCGGCCAGCAGCGCGCGGACCAGGGACGACTTGCCCGTGCCGCGCGAGCCCCACAGCAAGGCGTGGTTGGCCGGCAGGCCGTCGAGAAACTGCTGGGTGTTGCGCCCCAGTTGTTCGCGCTGGTTGTCGACCCCGATCAGGTCGGACAGGCGCATGTCCAGGCTGACTTCCAGCGGCAGCAGGAAACCGCTGCGCCCCTCACGCTGCCAGCGCGCGGCCAGGCACCGGGTCCAGTCGATGGCTTGTCGCGGCGCGGGCAACAACGGCTCGATACGCGCCAGAACCGCGTCGGCGCGTTCAAGAAAAGCATTCAATCGAGAGTCCACGACTTCTCCTCGGGCAGGTTCACGGTAATGATGTCGCACGCAGACGAAACGGCCATCTATCGCAAGCGAACGGCGCCGGCACCTGCCGGTACACACTGATGATCAGCTATGCTTGCCCAGCGAAGGGAAACGGAATTGGCTCGAAACCCCATGGACATCAAATTCACCAACCGCCTGTCTTACAAGCAAGCCAGGCTCACTGTGCTGGTCGGTTTTGTCCTGGGGACGGTGCTCAGTCTGCTGCAAATCGGCATCGATTATGCCAGCGAAGACGCCTCCATCAACCGAGAAATCAACGCCCTGCTGGAAATCAGCCACAATCCGGCCTCGCGTATCGCCTACAACATCGATGCCGAACTCGCCCAGGAGCTGACGCTCGGCCTGCTGCGTTCGCCGGCGATCATCCGCGCCCGGTTGATCGACAACAACGACACCCAGCTGGCCAACGTCGACCGACCGTCCCAGCAAAGCCCTTACCGGATGATCAGCGACTTCCTGTTCGGCGCCAAACGCGAGTTCCAGGACCGTCTGTACCTCGACCATCTGCCCACCGAGTCCCTGGGCGTGCTGTACCTGGAAGTCGACACCTATTCGTTCGGCAGCCGCTTCCTGCGGCGCGCCGAAATCACCCTGCTCAACGGTTTCGTCCGCAGCCTGGTCCTCACCGGGCTGCTCCTGGCGCTGTTCTACGTGATGCTGACCAAACCCCTGGTCGGGGTCATTCGCGAGCTCAGCGGGCGCGATCCGCGCAGCGCCGACCAGCCGCGGCTGGATTTCCCGCCCAGCCATGAGCAGGACGAGATCGGGGTGCTGGTCAAGGTCGCCAACCAGCAGTTCGACAACATGGCCACCGAGATCCTGCAGCGGCGCAACGCCGAAAACCGCCTGACCGATTACCTCGGCCAGCTGGAAAACATCGTTTCGGCGCGCACCACCGAACTCAAGGCCATCAACGACCGCCTGACCCAGTCCAATGAAGAACTGGAAGTCGCCCGCAGCACCGCCCTCGACATGGCACAGGCCCGGGCCGCCTTCCTGGCCAACATGAGCCATGAGATCCGCACGCCGCTCAACGGCCTGCTGGGCATGATCGCCCTGTCGCTGGACAGCCCGCTGAATGCCGAACAGCGCCAGCAGCTGTCGATTGCCCACGACTCCGGCAAAGTGCTGGTGGAACTGCTCAACGATATTCTCGACATGTCCAAGTTCGACGCCGGCCAGCTGGAGCTGGAGCGCATCCCCTTCGATCTCGGGGTGCTGGTGGAGGACACCGCCAACCTGCTGTCGCAGAACGCGGCGCCGAGCGTCGAGCTGGCCTGCCTGATCGAGCCCGAGTTCCCGTCGCTGGTGCTGGGCGACCCCACGCGCGTGCGGCAGATCGTCAGCAACCTGCTGTCCAACGCCCTCAAGTTCACCCGCTTCGGCCGGGTCGATGTGCGCCTGAGCACCCTCGAAGGCGGGGTCAGGATCGAAGTCTGCGACACCGGCATCGGGATCGCTCCCGAGGCCCAGGTGAAGATCTTCCAGCCCTATACCCAGGCGGGTGCCGGGATCACCCGGCAATACGGCGGCACCGGCCTGGGACTGGCGCTGACCTACAACCTCTGCGAGGCCATGCAGGGCCGCCTGAGCATCAGTTCGGAGGTCGGCTTTGGCAGCCAGTTCTGTGCCGAGCTGCCGCTGCCCTGCCATACCCCGGCCACACCCCCGTCGCCCCTGCACGGCCAGGTACTGGCCATTACTTCCGAGGGCAGCGGCCTGGCCGAGCTGTTGAGCGTGCAGTTGCCGTTCTGGGGGCTTGGGTATCGGCGCTGCGATCTCGATGAGTCGCTGATCGGGCTGCAGCCGGACCTGTTGATCACCGACTGCCCGGAATGCCTGTTCGGCCTGCGCCCAACCATCGGTGCGCCGATCCTGCTGGTCACCGCCTATGGCAGTTTCCTGCCCAGCGAGGAAGCCAGCGCGCTGGCGCCCCTGCAGCAGCAGGCCCGGCCATTGGCGCGCAACGCCCTGTACCAGACCCTGCGCCGGGCCCTGCTGGCCGAAACCGCGGTGATCAACGAAACCCAGCTGGAAACCCTGGCGCCCCTGCGCCGCGCCTTTATCTTGCTGGTGGAAGACAACCCAGTGAACCAGCTGGTGGCCAAGGGCATGCTGAGCAAGCTCGGCTGCGAGGTGACGGTCGCCGCGCACGGCGCCGAAGCCCTCGACCAGCTGGAGCACCAGGCATTCGACCTGGTCCTGATGGATTGCAACATGCCGGTGATGGATGGCTACGAGGCCAGCCGACAGATCCGTCGCAGCGGCCACTGGCCGGACCTGCCGATCGTCGCCCTGACCGCCAATGCCATGCCCGAGGAGCGCGATCGCTGCCGGGCCGCGGGGATGAACGACTACCTGGCCAAGCCCTTCCGGCGGGAAGAGCTGATTGCCCTGCTGGACCTCTGGGTGCCGACTACGACAGCGCTTTGACCTGGGCCAGCAGGCGGTCCAGGCCATGGCGCAACTCACTCAGGCTGTCCAGATCGACACCGCTGTCGCACAACAGCGCCGCCTTGAGCGGCGGCACCTGATCGCGCAGGGCCAGGCCGGCCGCGCTCAGGCTCAGGTGCACCTCGCGCTCGTCCCGGGACGAACGCTGGCGCTGCACCAGCTGCAACTGTTCAAGGCGTTTGAGCAACGGCGTCAGGGTGCCGGAATCCAGCGCCAGGCGTTCCCCCAGCGCCTTGACCGTCGGCAGCTCGGGCGGCGTCGCCTGCCATTCCCAGAGCACCAGCATGACCAGGTACTGCGGGTAGGTCAGCCCCAACCGGTCGAGCATCGGCTTGTAGCCCCGCACCACGGCCCGCGAGGCGGCGTAGAGCTTGAAGCACAACTGGCTGTCGAGTTTCAGCGAATCGCGGTACAGATCGGTCATTTGAGCAGGGCTTCGATCTCGCGGGTCAGGTCCTGGGGCTTGGTAGCCGGGGCGAAACGCTTGACCAGCGAACCGTCCTTGCCGATCAGGAACTTGGTGAAGTTCCACTTGATGCCCTGGGAGCCCAGGACCCCCGGTGCGCGTTTTTTCAGCTGCACGAACAGCGGGTGCGCCCCGGCGCCATTGACGTCGATCTTCTTGAACAGCGGAAAGCTGACCCCGTAGTTCAGCTCGCAGAACTCGGAAATCGCCCCTTCGTTGCCCGGTTCCTGCTTGCCGAACTGGTTGCAGGGAAAACCCAGGACCACCAGGCCCCGGTCCTTGTAGGTCTGCCACAGTTCTTCCAGGCCCTTGTACTGCGGGGTGAAACCGCACTTGCTCGCGGTGTTGACCACCAGCACCGCCTTGCCGGCGAAATCGGCCAGGGTCTTTTGCTCGCCCTTGATGGTGGTGCACGGAATGTTCAGCAGTTTGTCACTCATGGCACGGACTCCTGATCGCTAAGGTGAAGTAAAAATAGCGCTCAATTAAATTGTGTGCAATTTAATTTGCCGGAAAGCGATTTCGAAAAATCGCTTGGCTGGCGCCCTACCCGATCAGCGCGGAACCAGGTCCAGGCACACCGAGTTGATGCAGTAGCGCAGGCCGGTCGGCGGCGGACCGTCCGGAAACACATGACCCAGGTGCGCATCGCACCGGGCGCAGACCACTTCGGTGCGGATCATGCCGTGGCTCAGGTCGCGGATCTCGACCATGGCGCTCTCGCCAATCGGCTCGTAGAAGCTTGGCCAGCCGCACCCGGAATCGAACTTGGCTTTCGAGTCGAACAGCGGCGCATTGCAGCAGATGCAGTGATAGATGCCGTCGGTCTTGGTGGCGTTGTATTGGCCCGAGAACGGCCGTTCGGTGCCTTTGAGGCGGCAGACGTTGTACTGCTCCGGGTCGAGCATCGCGCGCCATTCTTCAAGGGTTTTTTCCAGCTTTTCCATGGTCCTTCCTCTGCAACTGAAAAAGCCCGATCTGTATCTTTTCCACGGATCGGACGGCACGTATGATTGCGCCTCGTTAGACGCCAGTCTGGCAGCCGTGTTACGCGCGTTCAAACGGATTTTGCCGACGCGAACCTAGGCTTCAGGCCTGTGTGCAAACGCAGGATTCCCAGTCGGCCATTCATCCGCCGCCTGGATCGTTCATTTTCGGGAACACATCGCCATGCAGGTCAGCAAATCGAACAAGCTCGCCAACGTCTGTTATGACATTCGCGGCCCAGTGCTCAAGCACGCCAAACGCCTGGAAGAGGAAGGCCATCGCATCCTCAAGCTGAACATCGGCAACCCGGCGCCTTTTGGTTTCGAAGCCTGAGCCACCACCTGAACGTGCCCGCCGAATTCGGCGCCTGGCACGCTGGCGGCGGCGCGCGTTATATCGGCGAACGGGCGGCC